>JADGNW010000429.1 GCA_017883315.1 Blastocatellia bacterium
CCGAGACAACAAGCTTCGAGTTCTCTGCGGATGGCAATTCGATCACCGCCGAATTCACGCGCACGAGCCGCGAGATCGAACCGGGCCACATCGCGCTGGTGACGCTGAGGTGCGCGGGTGATACATCAGGTTCATTCACGGTAAGAAGGAGTGAAAATGGGCAGCGCATCGAGACATCGGTTAATCGCGGCGAAGAGATGCGCATCCAGCGCGTGCTAAGCTACGAAGGATTGAGCGAAGGCGAACTGATTGGAAGAGAAATCGAGATCCTTGGCCACGATCGGGTGTATGAACAAGCGGTGCTGGCCGCCGGAGAACTCGTCAGAGCGATAACTGGAATATGATCCTCGCGGGTGATATTGGCGGCACCAAAACCAATCTCGGTTTGTTTGACATCGTCGATGCCACATTGACGCTTCGCCATCAGCAGGGCTATCCGAGCAGGAACTACCCGGGACTTGAATCAATAATCCAGGAGTTCATGTCTGGAGCCTGCCCCATCGCCGCAGCTTGCTTCGGAATCGCCGGTCCCATCATCGAAGGCCGCTCGGTCACTCCAAACCTGCCGTGGATTGTCGAGGCGCAATCCCTTGCCTCGCTGCTCAAACTCGATTCCGTTGCGCTGATCAACGATCTCGAAGCGACCGCTTACGGCATAGCTGAGCTGAAGCCCGAAGAGTTCGTCACTCTCAACGAAGGAACAGCGGAACCGGGAAACGCCGCACTGATCGCCGCAGGCACAGGATTGGGCACCGCAAGTCTGTTCTGGGAAGGTGAAGAGCTGATGCCGTCTGCTTCCGAAGGCGGACACGTGGACTTCGCGCCGCGGAATCAGCTCGAGATTCAGTTGCTGCAGAATCTGCTCACCAGGTACGAGCGTGTGAGTGTTGAGCGAGTCCTGTCCGGGCCGGGACTGTTTGTCATCTATGAGTTTCTGCGTGATATCGATTACGCGAAGGAATCATCAGCCATCGCCGAACGCTTCAAGGACCACGACCCCAGCAGCGTGGTTGCCAATGCGGCTCTCGCCGGCGAGTCTGAGTTGTGCGTCAAGGCTCTCGACATGTTTGCGGGCATCTACGGCGCAGTCGCGGGCAACGTAGCATTGCAGCTCAAGGCGATCGCAGGCGTGTACGTGGGCGGAGGCATCGCGCCGAAGATCATCGACAAGCTCACGGACGGGACCTTCATGAAGGCGTTCACGGATAAAGGGAGGCTCTCATCGTTGCTTGAAGCGGTCCCGGTGCGCGTGATCATGAACGACAAGACTGCATTGCTTGGATCGGCCCGCGTCGCCGCGAAACAGATCGCTCGCAAACAAGCGGTGAAAGACTAATGCTGATTGGCTCATGTAGAGGCGGCTCTCCGTGGCCGCCCTGGGAGCGCAGGCAAATCCCTGCCTGCCTCGTAGATACGCTACGCAGGCACGGATGCCTGCGTTCCCAGGGGCACTCAGTGCGTCTTCGTAGATCTCTTGATTGATGACTCAATCGCTTCTTGCCAGAGCACCTCGTATATCTGAACCGGCTGTTGCTTGCCCTTGACCATTATCTGATCACACGGTCTGACCGGGAACGCGTCACCTATCGCTTCAAACGTAAACCGGCTGATTATTATTTGCCCGGGATCGGCGCGCTTTTCGAGGCGGGCCGCGAGGTTCACCGTGTCGCCGATTGCCGTGTAGTCAGTTCGGTCTCTCGATCCGATGTACCCCACCGTAGCCGTTCCTGTGTTGATGCCGATCCCAATGGTAATCTTCGACAACCCCATCGCGGTCAGCTCTTCATTGACCGCAGTCATCCGGCGCTGCATCTGAATTGCCGCGCGCACAGCATTCGAAGCGGCTTCGTCACAGGCATAGGGCACGCCAAACAGCGCCATCATTCCATCTCCCATAAATTTGTCGAGCAGTCCGTCATTCGCGAACACGATCGGAGTCATGTCGGCGAAGTATTCGTTGAGTATTTGGACCACGACCTCGGGACGAAGCTGTTCCGACATCGAGGTGAATCCGCGAATGTCGGAAAACAACGCCGTGATGCAGCTATTGGTTCCACCGAGGATAAGCGTGTTGGGACTTGCCAGAATCTCGTCCACCACGTGCGGTGGCATGAAGCGCCGGTACTTCGCGCGAGCCAGCTCCTCACGTAACAGCCGTTTGTGAGTAAGGGCGTTGTCGACCGCAATAGATGTTTCGGCTGCGACCGCATTCAGCAGATCGAGGTCCTCCTCCTTGAGCAGTTTCAGTCTCTCGCGGCAATCGACATACACGACGCCGAGCACGTCGTTCTTGCTCATTAGCGGAGCGCACATAACGGAAGAAATGTTTTGCATCACGATCGACTGCGCCTGGACAAGCCGCTGGTCCGAGTGCGTGTCAAACGAGAGCAGCGAAACGTGCTCGGCCATCACTCGATCAACGACCGTCTTGCTGATGGTGAGATGCTCGCGCGACTCGGCGCTTGCGGGATCGCGAAACTCGGCGGCGACCGTCGTTAAGTGCCCGCCATCTGCGTCCTTCAATAAGACCAAAAACCGATCCGCCGGAGTCAGGCGAAACACCATCTCGCTTACCTTCTTGAATATGTCCTCCTGCGAGAAATCCGACGCGAGCATCTGGTTCAGCTCATAGATTCGCGAGAGCGTCTCTGCCTTTTTCCTCAGCACCTCGACGTATTCCAAGAGCGACTTCGAAGTCGGGCCGCTGGCAACCAGCGACTGGTCCATCTTCGGAATGACCGCGGCGAGCTCCGACGGAGCGCGCATCAAAACGGTGTTGCCGATCTTTTGCTCTTCGTACTTGATCACCGGAGCAGTCGGGGTGTCATTGAATTCGATGGTGTACTTGCTAATGGAAACCACGTCGCCGGGGCGAAGCACGTGTTCTTTGATTCGCTCCCCGTTAATGAAAGTGCCGTTCGCGCTGTTAAGATCCAGAAGCGTGAAACCCTGACCGCTTCTCTTTATCCGCGCGTGCTGACGTGATACCTGGCCTTCATTAAGGACGATCTCGTTGCGGTCCGCCGCGCGACCCATGTGTATCTCATCGCGCGTCAGATCAAACTCGAACGACTTCCCGGTTTCTGAATGCTTAATTACAAGCTTTGCGGGCATATTCTTTTACCAAACATAATCTCGATCGATTTCGCCGATTGAAACTCGAGGGTCGCCAAGCGCGGCGATCTGCCGTATCACATCGTCGCGGTTGGTCGGCTTGATGTGCACTGCGTAGATTTCGACTTCGCGATCGAGCTTCTTCAACTCAACCGCCAGCAAATCGGGCGTGAGATGCTTCGACGCTTCCGCCAGTTCGCCCATTGCATTCGGAAATGAGACGTCAACAAAAACTGCTTTCAAGTTCTTGGTTGCGCTGGCTGCCTTCCAGATTTCGTCGGTAGTGTACGTATCCGAAGTGAAGAGCACGGCCGCCGATTCGTCCTCGACCAGAAGCCCAACGGTCGGCACCAGGTGATTGACCGGTATCGGAGTGACGACGATCCCGGCAATGCTCACGGTCGCGCGCGGTTGCAGTTCCTGAAACTCGAGCGCCGGTCCGCTGCCGTTGTTCAATTGAATCTTTTCGAAGTTCGGCCAGACTCGATCGTTGAAGATAAACTCTCTGAGTGCGGATACGACCTCAGCCGTTCCGTAGACAATCACTGGAGCTTCGAGCAGTGGAAAGGCTTCGGCTACATAAATCGGCAGTGAAGCGGTGTGATCGGTGTGCGAGTGAGTGATGATGAAGTGATGAACGCTACCGATCTCATGTGGCGCAAGCGCGAAACCTATGCTGCCGGCGTCAATCGCAAGACGGTCGTCAACGATGAACGACGTCAGCGACTGAAGCTGCGACTGGCGCCCGACACTGCTTGGCAGAAGTTTGACTCTCACGCGCGTTGCCTCCACTCAGCATTCTTGTAGGGGCGGCTCTCCGTGGCCGCCCCTGCTCGCATAGCTAACTCTCTTCTTGGCAGAGAGGGGCGGCCACGGAGAGCCGCCCCTACAAGCTAACATGCCCTACCCGATCTTGATTCCCAATCCCTCCAAAAACTTTGTGGGCTTCTCTCCGCCTATCAGCGCGAACACGTAGTCATTCTCGAGCCGCGCTTTCTCTTCTTTGGTTCGCACATCCATCAGCGTGACTTCGTTCTCCGTGATCTCTTTGATCTCGGTTCTGAAGAACACTTTGATCTTGCCGGCGTCGATGCAATCGTAAACATTCATTTTGTTGCCGAGCTTCAGATCACCTTTGAAGTCGCTGCGCACCACCAAAGTCACTTCATTCGTCCGAGTGAATGTAATCGAATCGCCGGCCCGTTTGAAACCCGTCAGGTCGACCGCCGCCTCGATCGAAGAGTTTCCCGCGCCAACGATCATGCACTTCTTGCCAACGAAATCATCCGGGTCTGAGAGCTTGTACTTCACCTTCATGTCTTCATAAGGCTCGGGCGTTCGGACCGGAAGCGTTTGGCCACACTTCACACAATGAACCGCATCGCCGTGGCGCCGCTCACCGCATCGCGGGCAGTGCCTGGCGACCGTCGGCCCCGGATGCACAATTCTCCTTAGCTCTTCACCAGTTACCCTGAGCTTCATCGGCGTGCCACGATTTCCAATCGCAAGGATTACCTTCCGAGTCTTGTAGACAGATTTCTCTTTGAGCTTCCCGATCTCGGTGACGACGTTGAACACGCCGGCTTCGGTTTTGATTTCCTTGCAGCTCTCTTCCTCCTGGATCTCGACGCCGTTTGACATCATCGCACGAGTCCACGCCTCGAGCATCGATTCCTTCTTGTCGCCGGGGCCGGGCAGCGGAATGCCGCCGTGAGCTTCGACAGTGTCCGGCTTGAAAAACACGTACTTGCCCGCAGGATAGTTCGCGATCGTGCTGACCAGTTTGTCCTGTTCGATCGCAACGTAGCGGAGGCCTCGCTGTTTCGCGATCACCGCTGCCGAAAGGCCGGCCGGGCCGACTCCGACAATCGCGACATCGTAGTCGGCGTTCGAGGTCGCCCCTTCGCGCTTGAGATCTTCTTCGATGTAGTCGATGACTTGCCCGCCTTCATTGATCGCATTCTTGATCAAAGGCACGCCTGAGACGTCGCCGATCATGTAGATGCCGTCAACGTTTGTCTTCAGCCGCTGATCACGGGCGGGAACCTTGCGCGGCGGAATTTTCTTATTGGTGTTGATTACGATGCACGCTTTTGGATTGGTCGGGCATTCGACCTGGCAACTCGTGTCTTCCATGCACTGATCGAGCGCGACCGGTGTCGAGATACCGTTGACGATGGCGAGCACGTCGTGCGGGCAAGCTTCGACGCAGGCGTGGCAACCGATGCATAGAACCGGATCGATGACAGGATGAGGATAAGCCGGGCCTTCCGCTTTGGCCTTCTCCAAGTCGATTGATCTGGTTCCCGTGCGATTGGCTGTGGGAGCCGGTTTCACGTCGTCGGTCGCGGCTTTGAGATAGCCTTTGCGGCGCGCGGTGCCGACGGCTATCACAGCCAAACCTGCGAGCGGCAGCGCGGCTAGCAGCCCAGCCCACGCGTACCACGGAAGCGCTCCGAAGTTCGAGACGAGCCGCGCGCCGATCGTGCTCTTGTTTTGCCGGAGCACATCAGCCGTACCGACGCCCGTGAATAAGTTGCCAGGAGCAGTTGCTAATCTCTTTGCCTGTCCTCCTTCACCGCCAGTGTCCAGGTTTGTGAGGTAGTTCTTCAGTTGCTTGTTGTCCGTGCCGGCAACGGTCAGGACCTTTGCGTTGTCCTCGCTCTGTCCGTGCTGCTTATGACAGGTGTTGCAGTTCACTTGTTGCTGAACACCTCGAGCATTTCTCAGAGCGTGACACTTCGCACACTCGTCGCGAGGCGACTGCTTGTAGCGCGCATCTCCTCGCACCCCTGCGCTGTGACAATCAGTACAACTCGTCTTGTTCACCATTCGACCCATCTGATGAACGCTGTGAAACTGGTCCAATGGACTGAAGGTCGCCCAGGTCTCGGGAAGGGCTCTCTTTCTCAGATCGTCAGCCGTGAGTTTCCATTGCCACTTCCCGTCGACGACCGGATATCCGACCGTTCCGCCGTGCGGGATGGGCAGCAAGCTCCCGGCTCGTTCGCCGGTCTTGATCGCGTACGCGCCGTTGTGACAGCGCGAGCACAATCCATAACTCACCAGCCCGGCTCGAATGTCTGAACCCTGATGTTCAGTGTGGCAGCTTGTACAACCGATGTTCTCGCGGTCGTGCGCCGTGTAGATTGAAGGCCTGAACGTGGCGGTCGAATGACAAGCGATACATTTATCTTCCATCCCGCTAGTCACACCGTGACAGTTAGAACAAGAATTCGAGTTGGCATGATCGGCAACACCGCGTGCTGAAACCGTTGCAGTGTGCGCGATCGAGACCGTGCCCGGAGAAAACGCGCCTTGATAAATGATCAGCGCCACGATCGAGGCGAACACCGAACCAATGCTGCCCCACGCAAAGTAAGACTTACGCCAGAGCTTTCCAAGGTCCAGCGTCGGTCTCCAGTTGAACTGAGCCTTTCCGACTCTCCGCCCGCCGCGCGGATGCAGCGGGGTCTTCTCTTCGATCTTGCCGGCCTCTCTCTTCCGATTCTTCCAAAAAATCTCGAGCGCCTTCTCGTCAACCACGCGAAGCACGCCTGTCAGCAACCCCGTCCCCTGGAGCATCTCGGTTCCTCCGGGGGTGACTGTTCGAGCGCCCTGAACTACGGGAGACTTGATAATGATGGTCGCGCCGGCGTCCTGTTGGGCGTCGCCGGCACCAGCAGTTGGAAGGACAACAGAGCCTTCCAGAGTCTGAACCTGCAACTGCCGTTCGACGGTGATCGACAAAGCGTGCAGCAGATAATTCACTCGCAGCAGGTACGGCCCGATCTGAATGACATCAGCATCGGCGAGGGGCGTCCGGTCGACAAGTTCGCCGTTCAGCGAAGTTCCGTTTGACTTTGAAAAGTTGAACAGCCAGAAGTCGCCGCCGACCTCTTTTATTCCGGCATGAGTTCGAGACACCGCGCGATGGTTGAGCACCAGATCGTTTGAGATCAAGCGGCCAATTGTAAGGCCGTCGCTCTCGAGCATGACGTCGTCAACGGCAACGTCGCTGTCTCTCCGCTTTATAACGAATCGATTCTTTCCAGCCATCTATGCCTACCTTGGTCGCGTACCTTTATCGCGCAGCGTAGTAGATCACTTGAATAATATGAACAATCATCAGCGCGAGCATCAGCGAAGTCGTCGCCACGTGCGGCGGCAGCCACACCTTCAACAATCTGTGTAGATAAATTAGCGCATCCACGCGGCGAAGCGTTGCTGCGGCTTCAACAGCTCGCTCTAGCCTCTTGCGATCTTCGTCGTCCCTAAGAGACTTTATCTCTGCGCCGAATTCTTGCTTTGCCGATGCGATCAGATCTTCCAGACTCTCTCGCCTTGCATACTGCCGGAGCAGATAGCCGAACGAAACGAAGCGCGGGATGATCTTTCCGTTGAC
>JADGNW010000430.1 GCA_017883315.1 Blastocatellia bacterium
GAAGAACACCGGCACTCAGAGCCTTCATCGGAGCTACTCCCTTACGATATCTTAATACTCGACAGATTTGCCTTCGAGTGCGAATTAAGGAACAGAGACCCACTTGTTGTGCTGCGCGCGGCTGCGAACCAGGCGAGTTTCGTCGATAGGAAAGCGCTCGCAGAGTTCTTTCACTCGATCGCGTACATTCTTCTGCGCCGACTCATTCGTGAGTTTGCAGCCACTCGTCGAAAGCTAATAGCGCGCTCAACTCGCCATCTCTCCGCATTCGCTCGATCATCTCGGTTAGCAGCGTCGCAGTCAGGATTGGCAAAGCTGCGCTCGTGTCTCGCGCGACGTACTGCTCTTCGTTACCCGCCTCGGACAGATGATAGATAGTCATCGCCTGGCCGTCGTATCGCCAAATCTCAGACACACCGAGCGCCGCGTAGATGGGGAATTTCGAACGTGAGTCGTGATGCACATCAATCTCAACTGCGATATCGGGCGGCGGATCGATTTCAAAGTCTAGTTGGATCCTGTTGCCGATCAACGACGCCGTTTGTACGTAGAAACAACCGTCGGGTTCGTTGCCCTTCTCGCGTTTGCGCTTCCTCATCGTTGCGGAACCGAATCCGAGGATGTCGATCCGTAGACGCAGCTGAATGACTGTTACCAGCCTACTGATGAAGGACGCGTATTTCTCGTGTTCCGACGATATGGTCATTACTTGCAAGCTCCCGTTGTCGTAGCTGATTCGCAACCCAGGAGCTTCACCGACTTGTTCGAGCAGTTCCTCGTATTCATCCCAGCTCACGTCATGAAATGTCACTGACGCGGCCTCTGGAAGCTGCGTGACCATATCGTAGTAGCTTGCGATCTGCGTACTCATAAGATCAAACCTACTCCTATCTTTTTCCGTTTGGCCAGCTATCTATTATGTCGCGCACGGCTGCGGACGAGAGGGTCTTGATAAATCGGAAATCGCTCGCAGTTTCCTTTCACGCGATCGCGAAACTCTATCATCTCCGCATTACCGAATGCTTTCGATCAACTTCATGTTTACCCGAAGCCACTCATTGACTAAATCTTGAACATCGACCTGCTTCTGTTTTGCCAGGATGCTTAAGAATTCGTTGACATCAGGATCGAGATAAATAGGGAAACTAAAATCGGCGCCGGGATGGTAGAATTTGCCACGCTCCGCCTTTGAGAAGTCGTACTCGGCCTTCATGGGTTCGCTCTTCGATATTGTTTTTCTTCTGCGCTTGTTGCCCGACGCGCTGAGATCATTCGGATTAGGCATATGTCCTCCTCTAGCTGCTCAAACGTGTGGATAATGACGCGTAAGACACCTGTACTATCGAAACCAATAGTAACCCAGCGGTCCTCTGCATCGCTATGCTCCTCATCTGAAATCGAAAGTTGATTAGGGTCGTCGAAAACAGTTGCGGCCTGACGGAAGGAGACGCGATGACTGCGCAAGTTCGCCCGTTCTTTGACAGGATCCCAATCGAACTGGTAGCGCAAGTCTTCACCTCAGGATTCATGAGTGGTAACTACAGATTATGCTGCGCGCGGCTGCGCATCAGGCGCTTCTCATAAATCGGAAACCGTTCGCAGAGTTCCTTCACCCGGCTGCGGACGCTCGCCTGTAGAGCCTCGTTCTCGGGATCGCCGAGAACTTCGCTGATCAAACTGGCTATCACCCGCATCTCGTCTTCCTTCATCCCTCGCGTCGTTAACGCCGGACTTCCGATTCTTATCCCGGACGCCTTCATCGGCGGTTGAGTGTCAAAAGGAATTGCATTCTTGTTAACCGTGATCGCCGCACGCTCGAGCGCTTTTTCAGCCTGTGCGCCGGTTATCCCACGCACAAAGACGTTGACCAGCATCAGATGGTTGTCAGTTCCTCCTGATACGATCTTGAAGCCCGCATTCGAGAGTTCTTTTGCCAGGACGTTTGCATTCGCAATCACCTGAGCCTGATACTCCTTGAAACCGGCTTCCAGAGCCTCTTTGAAGCACACGGCCTTGGCGGCGATGATGTGCATCAACGGTCCGCCCTGAACGGTTGGAAACACCGCGCGATCCACTTCTTTCTGAAATTGCGCGCGGCACATCACCATTCCTGCGCGTGGTCCGCGCAGTGTCTTGTGAGTCGTCGTAGTCACGAAGTCCATATGCGGGACGGGGCTCGGATGCAAACCAACGGCTACCAGTCCAGCGATATGCGCGATGTCAGCCATCGAATAAGCGCCAACGTCGCGAGCGATCTTCCCAATCCGTTCGAAGTCGATGACACGCGAATACGCCGATGCGCCGCACAGAATCATCTTGGGTTTGTGCTCGTGCGCTAGCCTCTCGAGATCGTCGTAATCAATAGTCTCGGTGTCCGTGGTCACGCCGTAGGGTACGATCTTGTAGCTGCGGCCCGAGAAGTTGAGCGGATGCCCGTGCGTAAGATGACCGCCGTGCGCGAGGTTCATTCCGAGAACCGTGTCTCCGTAGCTGAGCGCCGCGAGATACACAGCCATGTTTGCCTGCGAACCCGAGTGCGGTTGGACGTTCACGTGCTCGCAGCCGAAGATCAGCTTGGCTCGATCGCGAGCGATGTTCTCAGCGACGTCGACGAATTCACAACCTCCGTAATACCGCTTACCGGGATAACCTTCGGCGTACTTGTTGGTCAATACCGAGCCCATCGCCTCGAGCACTGCTTCTGAGACGAAGTTCTCAGAGGCAATCATCTCGAGGTTGTAAGCCAACCGGTGTTCTTCATCGGCGATGGTCGCAGCGATTTCGGGGTCAACCTCAGAAAGCGGCCTGTTCATCAGCGTAGTCATTTGGGTCACCTCTCACGGGGAGTCGAGCGTAGGGTCGTGCAATTGGATAGTATCAAACACGGTGGCCGGTTGTCAGTTATCAACGGCCAGTAGTCGGTGGTCTATTGGAAAAAAGACTTGAGGTTGTCGCGAGAGATGACCACCTTAGACTTGAACTTCGGTGAGTCCGGAGGGAAGTTTGCCTCGCGATCGTTGATCTTGAACTTCAGCGTGAGCCGGTTGCCGTAGTTGAGAGTGACTTGGCTCTGTGCAGGCGGAAGGTCCCTGGACTCGCCCTTCTTCAACACCATAGTAGTCGGCTTTGAGTCGTCAACTTGATACTTCACCCAACTGTCTCCGGTCGCGGCCTCGATCTTCACGACCAGCGGCTGGCCTTGGGACAGCGACGCGGGCGGCTGCTCCGGCTGACTCGAACCCGATCCGCTCTGCGCAGGCGAGGCCGGTTGTTGTTGAGTTGGCTTGGGCGGCGCGTTCTTTTCGGCTACCGAAGTGGCTGGCGCGGCACTCTCACCCTTGCCCTGATTCAACTGCTTAACCAGAGCGAGCACGATTAGCACGATGAAGATCACGATGCCTGCGCCGATGACGATCGTTGGCCAGTTTGTGCGAGCGGGTGACTGGCGAAAAGCCACCGGCTCAAAACGCCGCGAGGGTTCTGCTGCACGCACCGGTTGCTTCGCAACAACCTGCGGCGTAGGCGGTATCCTAGTTGACTTTTCGGCTGGCGCGGACTGGTTTATCGTGGCGGTTTGTAACTCTTGTTGCTCGATGCTTGGCTCGGCGATTTGTTGCAGATAGAGTGCAATCGCTTCGTCTTCGTTCATGCGGACGTGCTTGGCATAAGCTCGAATGAAGGATCGTGTGAAGATACCGCCGGGCAGGATGGAGAAGTTGTCGGTTTCGATTGCTTTCAGAAAGCGCGTGCCGATTCGCGTCGCTTCGGCTATTTCAGCCAGGGTGACGCCTTGCTGCTCCCGCTTATGCCTCAGTTCTTCGCCAAGTGTAGGCATATCCGCCGAGGAGCCTCTCTAACTCCTGCCCATGAGTTGAAGTGGGATTTGTAGAAGGTCATCTTAAGACAAGCACTTAGGGGTGTCAAGGAAACGCTCATCCTGGGTAATGGTTCAATCTGCCGTGAGCGGCCTTGACCACGGGAGAAGGAACCGCTGATTCGCGCTGACGTTGTTTCGCTGATCTGCTTTGATCGGCGCACCGAAGGCAGCTTGAATCAGTGGTTCCTTCTCCCCGGCAAGACGAACTGAACCATTACCTAATCTTGTCTTGCGCATCATGACTGATGACTCTCGTGTGAGACTCCTGCAGGCCGACTCGTTCTTGCTTTCCTGCCAGTTGCTTGACGCACTCTGCACGTTTTGTTAGTTTCAGTCTCTCCGTGAGCACTCTCGCCAAAGCTCGCGCTCAAGCTTACTTCAATCGGCTTAATCGGAGGATTTTACTTATGAACATCGAAGCGCTTGGAATGATCGAGACCAAAGGATTCGTGGGAGCAGTGGAAGCTGCGGACGCAATGGTGAAGGCGGCCAACGTCGTGCTGGTAGGCCGCGAGTACATCGGCGCCGGCTACGTGACCGTGCTTGTGCGCGGTGACGTCGGCGCAGTGAAAGCAGCTACTGATGCCGGAGCTGCTGCGGCCCGCCGAGTCGGCGAGCTCGTTAGCGTTCACGTCATACCGCGTCCTCATAAGGAACTCGAACAGGTTTTGGAGTCGAGCGGAATAGTGAGTCCGACCGCGCAGCTCGCATCGGGCGCGCGCGGTCAATTGACAACCGGGACCCAGGAGGATGGGAAACGTTCGCTGTCCTCTCATTCGAAGGAGCGAACCAAGTAGGAAGTCAGTAGTCCGTAGTCCGAAGTCCGTAGTAATGCTGCCAGGCGCGCACCAAGGACCGCGGACCACGAACTCTCCGAATTGAGCGGTTGTCATGAGCAGCGACAAGGATCTTCAATCAATCGAGCAAGCGAGACAGCTTGTCGAGCAAGCTTACGGCGCGCAGAAGTCACTTGCCAGTTTCTCCCAGGAAAAAGTAGACGAGATAGTAGGCGCGATGGCGCGCGCTGCTCTCGCCGATGCCTACCGGCTTGGTGAGATGGCTCACCTTGAGACAGGCTACGGTTCAGCGGCGGACAAAGCGACCAAGAATAGATTCTCAGCCGAACAGATCTACAACTTCATCAAGCCGATGCGCACGGTCGGCGTCGTTCGTCAGACCGACAGCATCATCGAGGTGGCTTCACCGCGAGGCGTGGTTGCGGCAATCATCCCTTCCACTAATCCGACGTCAACCGCGATATTCAAGATACTGATCGCGATCAAGGCTCGCGACGCGGTAGTGCTCAGTCCGCATCCTTCGGCGACGAACTGCATCAACGAAACCGCGCGCGTGATGCGCGAAGCCGGAGAAGCGGCAGGCTTGCCCGCCGGTGCAATCGGATGCATGACCATCGCGACCATCGAAGGGACGCAAGAATTGATGAAGCACAAGCGAACGGCGTTGATACTAGCGACCGGCGGGATTGGGCTTGTTCGCGCGGCTTATTCATCGGGCAAACCCGCCTTCGGAGTTGGACCCGGTAACGTACCCGCGATGATCGAGCGTTCGGCGAAAGTTACCAAAGCCGTGCGCGATATACTGACCGGAAAATGCTTCGACAACGGAACGATTTGTTCTTCAGAGCAGGCGGTGGTCGTCGAGCGAGTAATCGATTCGCAAGTGCGTGAACGCTTTGAGGCCGAGGGCGCCCACTTTCTCAGCAAGGAACAGCAAGACGCTTTGACTCGAGTTGTAGCGACCGCTACCAACACGCTTAATCCGAAGATCGTGGGCAAGAGCGCGAAAGCCATAGCCGAAATGGCCGGGATCACGATACCAGACGGAACTCGCGCGATAATGTGCGAGCTTGCGGGCGTGGGCCGTGATTATCCGCTATCGATGGAAAAACTCTCACCGATTCTCGCTTATTACGTAGTCGACAGTCTTGAAGAAGGCTGCGAGCGCTGCGCGCAGATTCTCAGATACGGTGGGATGGGTCACACCGCTTCAATTCACACCGAGAGCCGCGATGCCGCGCGTGAATACGGCATTCGCATGCCCGCCTCGCGAGTCGTGGTCAATAGCCCGTCGACTCACGGCGCGATTGGTTTCACGACCGACCTCGAGCCATCGATGACGCTTGGCTGCGGCTCGTGGGGAGGCAACGTCACGTCCGACAATATCACGCCGCGCCATCTCGTCGACATCAAGCGCATCGCCTTCGAGACGCGTCCCATGAATCAGGCGGCCGCGGCTGAGCAAGCAGCGGCGCGACCCGCAGCGCGGCCTGCGCCAGCGGTCGATAGGGCAGAAATCGCTGCGATGGTCGATCGCTTCCTGTCCGAACGCCACATTCATAGACCGGCCCAACCAGCATCGCCGCTTCCGCATCCACCTCCAGCGGCAGCGCCGTTTGAAAGCCCCAAGGAAGCTTCCGCACAACATGGGCCGGCTCCATCGACGAACGGAGCGAGTAACGGACGAGTCTATGATTTCGTTTGCGAAGAAGACGTGAAGCGGGCGATTGCGGCTCGCGAAAAGATCTACATCAACAGCAAAACGATCATCACTCCTGCCGCCCGCGAGCTAGCTGAAGAGCGCGACGTGTTTGCGCGGCCTTGAGGTTTTCGAGCTAAGCTCAAGAATTGTTCAGAGCCCTGTTCTAACGTCTCACCCCAAGACACGGATACTGACGATGCGCCAATCCTTCCCCTGGCGTTCGAGCTTGGCATAAGCTCTCTCGGCCGGGTAACTGAACTTGAGACCTTCACCGATTTTATTGGGGGCCCACGTCCACGAGAACTCTATCCCGTGGATTTGGCCTTCGCCGTCCTTGTGAATCTTTATGACTTCGACCAATTGCCTCTCGGCTATGGTGATGGTCCACTCGTTCTCTTTTTCTTTTTTCCACGCTGTTGATTCCTTCAGTCCTTTCTCTGTCAGCGAGACCCGTGTGCCCTCGATAGTTTTCTTAGGATCTTTGTCAGGGGATTCAATCGTGATGCTGGCGAGGTCGATCAGCCCCATTGATTTGAACGCTGTGTACTGCGGCTGGTAGTGCTCGACATCGGACGACTTGGCTTGGATTGTTCCGGTGTTGAGCTTGATGGTTTGTATGGCAGCAAACATTTCGTGACTCTTGAGAAGCTTGGCCGCATCGTCGCTACTCATCTCATCGAACGTGAGCGCCTTTGTCGCAGGAGTCAGCAAACAGATAACCAGGAGCGCGAGGCCCAGTGGCAGTTTTGCCGACGGATCATGATGTTTCAAAGTTGTCATTGCCTCCATTGATCTGCGCTGCAGTCCAGGTCCTTAGAAATCTCTTTGTGCAAACCGATTGATTGTAAGATGGCTTCGTAGTCGCAGACTAGCCGGCGTTGCAAGCCGCAAGGGAATAGGCGAGCCGAACCATAGCCTCACGAGGAGGAGTGGCGGAATGGAAAGACGGGAGTCCCTAATTCTGCGTCTCGACAACCACCACGTTATGTTTAAGGCCTAGTTCTTCCTCACTTCATCCATTCGCGGCTTGCAACGCCGGCTACCTACCAGGCTCGATTGCTTGATCTGACCAGCGACGATCTCCCGGTTCGGCGGCGACGGATCAGATTAGGCTTCGATGTTGAAGCGGTAGAACGCCACGGCGCCGGCGCACTGCGGAAGGGATCCTCCTTGCCCGGATCGATTGAGGCGTGACGATGGACCCCGTGACCTCTCCCCTGATCCACAAGGATTCAGGTCATCAGGCCCGCGCTCGATCCGGGCGAGGAGAACCCCTCCCTAGCCGTCAGGCGGCTTCTTACTGCTCACACGTAGTCTAGATCGATCATCTCGCCGTCTTTCTGATGCTGCTTTCCATAATCTGTGGCCATTAGGAATCCAGAGTCTCTGAACAGGATCTGCTTACGAGCCATGTTAGAGATCACATGTTCGAGCACGGACGAAGACTAGCTCCAACCCCGGTTCACGCGTGATGATCCCACGCAGCATTTAGATTCGGATGTAAGTGTTCCGGGAGAGATGGAACTAGAAGAGAGGAAGTGGCGGGCCTCGATCTGTTGGCTCACCCAACGCTGGTGACAGAGTAGCGACGCTTCGGTGTCGCTCTAGCGGAAGCTCGTTCGCCAGTGGGTCGTCGCACTTCGACGGGCGCGCATCGTCTAAGCTGCGATTACTTGCTGAGCCTATCGATGTCTCGCGGATTGCTTCATCTGGAGCGGTGACGCTCTTATCTGGCAGGGTGAATCCATCGGCGCATGCGCATGGACACACACCTGAGAACTGACCACCGCCATTACCGAGCCAAACGAGGACGCCTTCCGCGTGTAGAAGGTCAGTCCATATCAGATCAGTCGCGCCGTCGTTGTCTACGTCTTGGGCAAAGAGCGATCCGAGGTCGGCGCTTCCATTGTCGAGGTGCAAAACCAGCAGCGTGCGGCTGCGGCTCAAGAATACTTCGACCCTGCGGTGTGCGCCCCCACCTCCCAGTATTGCCTCATCAATCAGACCATCAGCGTCAAAATCTGAAAGGGCTATCGTCTGACCGAACCGGAGCCGCGGCGAACTTTCGGCCGCAACTGCGTGGCTCTGTTGTGGAATTGCGTTGGCTAAGTAGACTACAAAGCCCAGCACCAAGAAAACCGCTTTGGTAAAACAGCGGATGCTCATTAGCGAAAACTATAGCAGAAGCATTTTCCGCTTTTCAACAAAATTAATTGGCTGGCGGAGGGAGGCATTTCAAGTCGCGCACATAAGCTCCGGAGATCAGACTTTGCGCGGTCCAGCTCAAGACTCCTTGAAGTAATGTCATTCCGGCTCTTCTGTGGTTGTTTGCGACCAGGCAGCTTTGCTGACTCCGGGAATTGCCGCAAATGACTGTCCGAGCGGGGTCATCTCGCTGGCACGCAGGTCGGAAAGCCCGAAAGAGGCTTCCAGAGCCATTTCCGTGGCATCGGGTTTTGATTCACTAACGGTCACTATCAACACACCGTCCTTTGCTGCGAATGCCGACCACGTAGAATGCACAGCCTCGGCAGCGTCCGCTTTGAAGCTCACCTGCAAGTTGTAAGTCACCAACGGCGTGATCATGCCGGAGCGTTTGTTTATTGCCGTTACCACGGGCCTGAGCGCGATCTGGATGATCAGAATGGTCGCCAGCAGCGTCGGCGCGAGCTTGTCGTATCCCGCACCGATCGCAAGTCCCATGCTCCCCGCTGCCCATAACGTAGCTGCGGTGTTGATACCCTGAACGCTCCCGCCTCGGCGCATTATTACGCCTGCTCCGATGAAGCCGATGCCGGTCACCACGCCGGCTGCCACGGCAGCGGGGTTGTTGGTCGGCCCAAAACCGCGCGCGGAAATGAGCGCGAATGCAGTCGCTCCAACCGACACGAGCGTGTTTGTCTTTATGCCTGCGTTCTTGTGATGCCATTGGCGCTCTATGCCAACGAGCATTCCGAACACTGTGGACATTCCCAAGCGGGCGATGATCTCAAGTTCACTCATGTCTGTTAGTGAGAAGCCATCGAAACTCTCAAGAGGACATATAGCGCACCGGTTTGGGTGCTCCTTGAAGTTGAACGGGAGGGTCCGGCGTACAAAACGCGCTGACCAGGCGCCGGCGCTCCCGCTGCATCTCTTTGTCTTCGGCTAAGCACGCTCGAACTTCGCTAAGGACTCTCGCAGCGTGAGGATTCGGCGGGTCTACGATGCGATAGTGCATCCATTTTGCTTCTCGACGTGCGTCAACAATGCCTGCCCGGCGCAGGTACGCCAGATGCCGCGATATTTTGGGCTGACTCTCTCCCAGTATTTCAACGAAGAAACACACGCACACTTCGTCACTCCCGATAAGATTGAGCAAGCGCAGACGCGTCTTGTCAGCCAGAGCGCGAAGCAACTTGTCCATGTCGAACTTCGTTCTCTCTTTGCTCACGCCGTAGATTCTAGCAGCAAACACATACGCCTTGCATTATGTATCGAGCGACCCTATACTGTTCTCGACAGTCACATTTGCTCAGGCATATGTATGAAAATGTGGACGTGTCCGGAGCGATCGCTGACGAAAGGGGGGATACCATGAGGGAATGCTTTGGAAGAATCTATCCGGATTTTTCGAGGATCGAATTCAACAAGGATCTCGCTGGTAAGGTTTTCCGCTTGCGGATTGGCTCACAAGGCATGATGCACCAAGCTCCTCAGTTTGATGCTGACCTGGCCGAATGGGAGGACTGTCAGCGTTGCGAGGTTTACCATAGCTGCTTCGATCTCTCGAATGCCAAACTCGCCATGCGGCACGCCGTAGCCCGGATCTGACTCCGGCCCGACGACGCTCGAACGAGAAGCTCGTCAGGAAAGACCAGATCACGATTGGTGGGCCTGGATATGGACAACAGCGTCACTAAGCGGCTGTCTTTTCTGGACCGCTTTCTTACCCTTTGGATCTTCCTCGCTATGGCCGTCGGGGTATTGCTTGGTTACTTCGTCCCTGGCGTAGAGTCCTTCGTCAATCGGTTCCAGGCCGGGACTACCAACGTACCTATTGCGATCGGCCTCATACTGATGATGTACCCGCCGCTTGCGAAGGTCCGCTACGAAGAACTGGGTGATGTGTTCCGAAACTGGAAGGTGTTGGGACTGTCGCTTGTGCAGAACTGGGTTATCGGCCCGGTGCTGATGTTCTTCCTGGCGATCCTTTTCCTGCACAACTATCCGGAGTACATGGTGGGTCTGATCATGATCGGCCTGGCTCGGTGTATCGCCATGGTGATCGTGTGGAACGAGCTTGCCAAGGGAGACACCGAGTACGCGGCGGGCCTGGTTGCCTTCAACAGCATCTTCCAGGTGCTTTTCTACAGCGTCTATGCGTGGGTGTTCATCACGGTCCTGCCACCAATGTTCGGACTTCGGGGCAGCGTCGTACAAGTGAGCATCGGCCAGATTGCCGAAAGTGTGTTCATCTATCTGGGAATCCCTTTCATTGCCGGAATGCTGACGCGATTCATTCTGGTTAAGGCGAAGGGGAAGGATTGGTATCACGCCAAATTCATCCCGAAGATCAGCCCAATAACGCTCGTCGCGCTGTTGTTCACCATCCTTGTGATGTTCAGCCTGAAGGGCAATCTCATAGTGCAACTCCCGATGGACGTTGTGAGGATCGCGATACCATTGCTGATCTACTTCGTGGTGATGTTCCTGGTCAGCTTCTACATGGGAAAGAAGGTAGGGGCGGACTACTCCAAAACGGCGACGCTTTCATTCACGGCGGCGAGCAACAACTTCGAGCTTGCCATTGCCGTAGCGGTAGCTGTTTTCGGGATCAACTCCGGGGTGGCCTTTGCAGCCGTCATTGGCCCTTTGGTCGAAGTGCCGGCGCTAATCGGGCTTGTAAATGTGGCGCTTTATTTCCAGCGCCGGTTTTTTGATTCGGATCGCGAGCGCGCTAGCATAGGCGATGTGACGAGCTAGCGGTTGTAGCGCAGCTTCTTCAACACCTTTGACTAGCAGAGCCGTTCGACCACCTGAGAACAGCGTAGGAAAGGCAGCACCTCAATTCTTATTGCCGGATGTTGCCGGCGAAGGAGCCGTGCTTTGCGAGCTCTTTCGTTAGACAACCTGCAGTCAGGCGTAACAAGTTCGATGTACAGGTCGCGAGCCGGCAAGAAAAAGCTCGGAGTGAAACTGTCGATGAAGTTTCCGTCTTCGTCCCATTCAACCGCAAAGGTGCGCGGCTTGTATTGCCACAGGATGTCGCGCTGGTCCAGCGTTCGCGCGAATTCCTCTTCGAAGTCGTAGTCGAATTCGAATGATCCCGCCAGGCAGAGTCTCTGACCGGAATCGAAATCGCCGACTAGCAGGGTAGAGCCGTCTGGGGGGAAGGGATCGCTGCTGTTTTGACTTGCACTCGAGTAGATCGCGTTCATAGTGTCCTCCGAAGTCCTGCTTGCATGAGGCGTGCGCTGTAAGACGCGGGGCCTCGTGCTTCAGGAGGATTGGTGTGATTTGTGTGGATCTGACGCAAGGTGGGGCGGTCCGTCCACTGTCTTGACCTAAGAAGACCGGGCTCATAACGGGGCAGGGAGCTGGGGGTTCTCTATAGCTCATGTCGTGGCCGCCGCGAGGGGAACTAGCTCGCGCGGTCTATACTCGCATCTGCGTGAAGCTCGTCGAGTCTTCTGCGCAGTTGAATGTATCGGCTGACCGCTCGCGCAACGTCGCGCTGCTGCTCAAGGTGTTGCGCGGCCAAAATGGGCTCACAAAATATCGTCTGCTTGTACTCCCGAATAGCTTTCTTCGCAGCTTCCGCCTGCGCCTCTACTTCGCGCTCGAGCGCGCCCGTCAGGTCGTCATCATTGGGTGAATATAGGCTCAAGCGTTCTCCGATCTGGTGATTCGTTGCGTAGCCTCGCCCGGTACACACTTATGATAGAGGCCGAGCGTTATGCAGGTGTGGCCTTGCTGTTAAGTTTGTATGAATTGTTGCTCGGAAAAGACTATGACTATTGCTGTGATATGTGAATGTTGCTCCCCCTTTAACAAATATTTAATACTCGGGTAATACTCCGGCAATCGCGCTCTTCTAGACTAATGCTGGCAGGAAACCATTATGATCGGATCCAAGGGTCTTCAGGCGATGTCAAAGAAGTTAGAGAAGAAGGCAAGTAAGTTAGTGCGTAAAGCTGAGGATCGAGCCACGGTTATCAGGCGGGTGGTTCGAGAATACAATAGTGTGGCTCAAACCTCAGTCGTAAACGACTCCGCGAAGCAGCGCGAAATTGAACGCGCGGTCGTCAGATACAACGAGGTACACAAGGCAATCAGGCGGCTCCGCAAGAAGTTGGAGTTGAAAAGTAAACAGCCTCAAAGCCTGCGCATTCGCCAAGCGAAGTACTCACGGGCGAAGTAGCTCGCACACCTCGAACGCTGAAGTGTATTCCGGGCACGAAGGAAGCGTTCACGCGGGTGCATCTCCCAACTGCGCTCGACGCCGCCTTACGAGAGGTCCAGCCCCTCGAGTGCTTCGCGTATTGCGAGCCTTTCCGCAAGCTTCTCCTCTTCACGCTTGCGTCTCTTCTTCTCATCCTTTTCAGCCCTCTGCTGAAGCTGTTCCCCGTACTTTTCATTCGCGGTCTCGATGGACGACTTGAGTCTGGGGAAAACGAGCTTGATGTCGCCGAGCCCGCACTCAACGACCATCTCACCCTTCCTGATGTAGGCCTGAGCCTTAGGCGTAGACGCCTCTTTGCGTGAAGATCGCCAAGCGTCATCAAAAGTGTCTTCCCAGTCTCGAGGCGGTTTAGCGGAGAGCGTGAAGGCGAACAAGTAACGCAGCAGCTTGGTACCAGAGGCCTTTCTTACTTTACCTTCGTCACAAGCCGTGATCTTGATTGGGGCAAATTCTACTGCCATCGTTCCTCCGTGTATTTGCGCGCGCATGCTTCGCGCACCGGTTAGGATTAGGGCCATTCATTTCGCGCGCTAGGGCTTGCGCGCAGGTTCCTTTTTCGAGCCCAACGTCGCAACGGCTTAGGCGTCAACGGCCGACATCTCGGGGCTTGCGCTTTCCGTCGTCCCTGTTTCTTGCGACGCGGCTTGCAAAGTGAAAGTGAACCGCGAGCCATGTCCGAGTTCGCTCGAAACCGACACTTCGCCACCGTGCGCCTGAACCAGGTGCTTGACGATCGCCAGTCCAAGTCCCGAGCCTTCCGTCTTGCGCGAGCGAGACTTGTCTCCTCGATAGAGTCGTTCAAAGACGCGCGGCAGGTCCGATGCCGAAATGCCCACGCCCGTGTCTTGCACGCTGATGACCGCGTGCCCCTCGCTCTCTTCCGCAGTGATGTGAACCGAGCCATCGGGCCGATTGAATTTCACGGCGTTGTCAACAAGGTTGTACAGGATCTGCTCGAGCCTGGTGCGATCGGCTTGCACGCGCAAGTGTGTGGGGACCGATGCGGTGATCTTTACTGTGTTGTCTGCTCGTCGCGACTCCAGCAGCATGACCACGTCGGCAACAGCGCGGCGCAGGTTCACGGGCTTAAGCGTGAGTTCGATCTGGCCGGACTCGATTGCAGATAAATCGGAGATGTCCGAGATCAGCTCGTTCATCCGTGTCGCGTGCTTGTAAAGCGTGTCGAGAAATCTGGTGTTATGTTCCGGATCATCTATCGCGCCGGTCAGCAAGGTTTCTGAATAGGCGAGAATAGCAGTCAACGGAGTGCGCAGCTCATGCGAAAGGTTGGCGAAGAACTCTCTTCGCACGCGCTCGAGCCGTTCGAGTTGAGTGATGTCGAAGAAGACTCCAACCGCGAGGTCCCCACCCAGCGGCGCGACGTTCAACTGAAAACTGCGATGTTCGCGGTCAGCCATCTCAACGCACAGCTCAATGGGAGTCTTCTCGTCGAGCGCGCGTCTGAACGCGCTATTGATCGCCGGATCGCGAGTCGCGTCCGTCAAGCGATACTCGCGCGCCGAGTCGCTGGCTGCTGTTTGCGATCGGCCAAGCAGGTTTTCTGATAATTCATTAGCGGTATCGCGGGCCGGCTCTGGCGATGATCCTTGCGCCACGACCTTAGCTGCATCTGTTTCTCGGAGCTTGAATATGCGCGCAGCCGCTTCGTTGTAAAGAGCAATGCCGTGCTGCGAGTTTACGATCACCACGCCTTCACGCATGGTCGCAAGCACACCGGCCATCAGTCTGTTTGTCTTCTCAGTGATCGCCGTTTGACGCTGCACTTCAGCAAGCGCCTGGCTATAGCGGCCGAGGGCATAGCGCGACACAAGGAAAGTCATCACGGCGACCACGATCACAGTTATTGTGTGCGAGCTGATGAGGGAGAGATGTGGGAACAACACCGTCTTGACGGTTTCGTATATAACAAAGACCAGCAGCGCTGCAAAGGTGACCAGCCAGACTCGTCGCTCGATATCCTTCATAAACAAGAGGTCAGAGATCAGAAGTCAGAGATCAATGTCGGATCAATGTTCAATGACAAATGACCAATGACAAGTGACAAAATGACTAGCGGCAAATCACGTACTCTGTCTTTCGCGAGCCACTAGCCTGTATCCTACGCCGGTGACCGTTTCAATAAGCGCCGGATCACCCAGCTTTTGCCTTAACCGCCGAATATGCACGTCGAGCGTGCGGGAGTCGCCGAAATAGTTCATCCCCCAAACCCGATCGAGCAGCACCTCGCGCGTCAACACTCGGCCCTGATTCCGCGCAAGCTCCGACAACAGCGCGAACTCTTTCCGAGTCAATCTTACATCTTGATTCTGATAACTCACCCGGAAGGTGGAGGGATCGATTCGCAGCACGCCGTTGTCGAAGGCCGGGCGTTCGATCTCCACTCCTTCTGTTCGCCGCAACGCGGCGTTGATTCGCGCCACAAGCTCGCGCATGCTGAACGGCTTGGTTATGTAGTCGTCGGCTCCCATGTTCAACCCGAGCACCTTGTCTGTTTCATCGGCGCGGGCCGTCAGCATTATGATCGGGACGTGGGCGGTTTGCATCTCCGCGCGAAGCCGTCGGCAAATCTCGAACCCACTCATGTGCGGCAGGTTCAGATCCAGGAGTATCAAGTTCGGCGGGCCGTTGAAGATGAGCTCGAGCGCGTCTTCGCCCGTAGTCGCGACTCGCACGCGAAAGCCCTCGCGTTCGAGGTTGTAGCGAATCGAGTTCGCAATATCTTCGTCATCCTCGACGATGAGGACGCTACGGACCCTTGTGTCGTCAACTCCAATTGCCATACTGAATGTTTGAAGCTTATCGCGCGCGCCGTCAATGTTCAATTTAAAGCTCCTCTCTTCCTAATGATTCACACGCGCTCACTGCTGTTCCAGCGCTTCAGTAAGCGCGCGGCCGACGCGCGTTGGAGGCGGCTCGACGCCAATCAGATCGCACAAGGTCGGGGCGATGTCCGATGCGGTGAATATTGCTGCATGTCCCGGCGCCGTATAGGTGGGAGCGTAATTGTAATTTGCATTAGTGAATAACACGCCGTGCGCAACAAGGCATCCACCTGAGGAGTTTCCTTATTTCCGATTTCTTCATCATTCAACACCGGAGATCCCATCAGGCGCCATTTGACTGACCGATAGAGATGCTCAGATCGTGAGCCAACCGCGAGGAGACGCAGACGCTTGGTCCGAGCGTCCACGCGGCTGACTTTCCGATCTTGATGGTTTTGCTTTGAGAAAGGTCAACCTCTTCAAAGCGTTCATTCCTGTCGAAGGCAGCCCTGAAGAGCCTATTTGTTATCGATCTTCGGTGCGCTTCCCGGTAGCACATACCGGAGATTGAGGAAGATTGTGTTGTTATGGGCGACCTTTGGCTGGCCCGCCGCTACAAACCAGGGGCGGCGATCGAGGTAGGAGTATTGACCCATGAACTGCAGAGCGCCGTACCTCGGGTCTTTCCAGAACGTCTTCGTGAAGCCCACGGTCCCTTCCTGGATGGCGCGGTTTTGGCTGGACGAAGAACCTGCAAATCCATATCCGACCGGCTTGCCATTTGCCGGATCGATGACTGTGTTGCGGTCGATATAGATACCGCCGTAGTACGCGTACAGCAACAGGTTCTTGGAGACTTGAGCCTCGATACCTGAGACGGTTGATGCAGCGTGAACTAACGAGGGACTGCCATCGCCGCGAATAACAAGGTCCGGTGCTTGTCCGAAGATCCAGCGGCCACCGCCATCACTATAGAAATTGTTCGTGATTACCCTGAAATTCTTGAACAGTTCGAGGTTCAAGTTGACAGAGCCGCCGCCGCCGGTCGACGTAAAGGTCTTTCCATTAAGCGGGTTGAAGACCTTGAAGCTGCTAACCAACCCCGCGAACTCAACGTGAAGATCGCGCTTGCCCAACTTCGGATCGAAGGCGAGTTTTCCGATGATATCAGGATGCAGATTTGGGGCATTCAGAGTTGTGTTTCCGTTGTCCAGTTGATTCGCATAGGCACCCGAGGCATTGATAGCAGTAGGAAGCGTAATTGTGCCGCCTCCCGCTGATCCACCGATATACTGCTCAGAAGCCTCCAGGGACAAGCCCAGAGCGACCTTGTCGTTGGCGTGATAGACCAGCCTGAACTGTGGGTCCCGAGACCACACCAGTCCCGCCTGGTAGTTGACATCTATGTCTTGAGAGATGAAGAGGTCGCCGGGGAGCGGCGATATTCCTTTGCGCCCGGGCGTGAGCATGCTCCAGGACTGGCCGCCCAGCATCTCGAACTTACCTTTGGTGATGTCAACCCAGTAGACTCTCAACCTGAGCGGATCACTATTGCTGCTCACCGCAACGTTGCCAGGAGCAGGGCCAAGGAAGTCTGATTCCAGGTAGCCAATCACGTGTGCGTCATGTACAAGAGCGTCAACCCTCAATCCGATACGCGAGTTCTGAGCGCTGAAACGGCTTTCGGTGAGATGGCCAGCAGGTGTGTTGTTGAATGGAATGCTGCCAAAGTTCGTGCCGATGCCGCTTCCCCCGGTTGCAGACCGAAAGACCGTGGTGAAATCCATAAACCCTACAGGAGTGACGTAAGCCGAGCCAATCCGGAATTGAAGCGGGGAGTCGGGTACGTCGCCATTCTTTTGGGCCACCGGTTTTGGAACGGAAATAGCGCCTGCAGCCGTCACAGGGTTCGCCGTTGTGACCGGTCCTGCGGTCGATGTTATACCAGCCGTTCCTGCGTTTGAAGAACTCGCCGTTCCATCCTTGTTCTGACTTTGGAGCGCTTCCACCATTTTTTGCTGCTGCTGGATTAGTTCTTCAAGCTTTCGGACTTTATCTCTTAGTTGCTGCAACTGCTCGTCGGTCGTAAGGCTTGTGTTAGCTCGGGGGGAGCTTGTTTCCGTCGCAGGTTTTTCACCTGCTGCTGCTGCCTTTGAAGCTGTAGTTGGCTTTCCCGCATCCTCACTATTTTGAGCCCTCCCACTCTCAAAATAAGAAACACCGAGCGCAAGGCCGGGGGTGTTCAGTAAAAGGAGAATACTCAAAATGGTAAGAATACTCGTCCTGCTAGCAAGAAGAGAAGAACAGATGCTTTTTGTCTTCACGAAGAAAATCCTCCTATAGAATTGGGGCTGCTGCCCTCCTAAACAAGTTCGATTTCACGAGCGACAAACGCAGAATGAAAAAACGAGAGACCTCGCGAACGACCACTGGGCCTAAACAGAGGCACCATTGTCCAACAACCATGTGAAAACAACGTTATCGCGACGTTTCAATTCTGTTAATTCTCTAACCGGCCAGACCGACCAGGCGCACACGCGTTGCAAATCAACGCCAGCAGACAGAGCAATTTCAATGGAGAGGACCATCCTCCACAAACACCTGGGGGTTATCACGTCTGTTTAGAACGCGAACCCACAAGTCGATAGCCGATGCTAATAGTCGGATCAGTCCCGTCAGCGCAGCTGCGGATCAAACGAGAATGTCTTTGCGAGGTAGCCGGAGAGGGTCAGCTTTTTGAAGAGTATGAAGCTGCCGTCGAGACTAGCGGATCGGTTGAAGCTGTCCTGGACATTGCCGCTCTCTTGATCAATGTTGATTCTCTCCTCATTTTGTAGGGGGCTGCTTTGGCGTCACTTGCGTGCCTGCGCGCAATTCATCTGTGCCTCGGACCGCTACCTCATCGCCCGGCTCAAGCGGGCCGAAAACTTCTATCAAATCGCCCATCGACGCGCCGCGCTTAACGTCGACCCACTCGGCGACTCCATTGGAAATTCGGATCACGAATGTGCGCTCAGTCGTAGTCGCAACGCTCGAGACCGGGACGAACAACGACGGCCGCGATCTGCGGGCGGGCCAGATGACCTCCGCGTACATTCCGGGGGCGAGGCGGCCCTTCGAGTTCTCAACGTCCAGCTCTACCGGCATCGTACGCGTCTTTGGGTCCAGCGCTCGAGCTATTCGCTGAACGATCCCAGTGAAGCTCTCGCCTGGAAACGCCGGTACGCTGAAACTGATTTTTTCGTTCGTATCGATCGCCCCGGCGTCGGTTTCGGGAACGGAGACAACAAGCCGTAGTCGAGACACCTGGCGAATTCGAAGCATCGGTGGCGCAGTAGGCGCGCCCGCCGGACCAACAAGGCTGCCCTTGTGAACGTTGCGCTCAGTGATCACTCCATCGAATGGCGCGGAGATGCGTAGGTATGACTCGATGTCCCCAGCCGAGCGAGCAGCGTCGGTAACGGCCCTTACGTTTTCTGTTAGCGAAGCTACCTGTGATTGCGCGGCCTTTTCGTTCTCTTCATACACCCTGACTCGAGCCCGATCGGCCTCGACCGTGCGCTCAGCGATCTCGACGTCGTTTCCGGCGACAACGCCGGGAGTCGCCGAAGCGGCCTTCAGTCGTTTGTAGGTCGCTTCATCCGATGCGAGCTTGGCTTCTGCTTCGACGCGTTGGGCGCGGATGCCCTGGATTCGCGCCTGAGCTTCGGTCCGTTGCGACTCTGCGACGCGGGTCTTTGCCCCGGCCTCGCTGCGTTGAGCGGCGATCTCCGGCGCGCTCATGCGCACGAGCAACTGGCCCGCTTTGACGACCGAGCCGCGATCGACGCCTATCCAGTCAACGAAGCCTTGTAACTTGGGATAGAGCGCGACGTCTTGATAAGCCTGGAGCTCGCCAGGGAGTCGAAGCTGCAGATTCAGGTCTTGGGATACCACGTTGACGACGGCGACCGTTGGCGTTTGCGATGCGCCTTCGGCTGCGGTTCGTGAATCGGTCGCTGCTTTTTGCGAGCTACCCCGAATTAGCAGCCACGCGGTTATTAGTACGACCGCGACGGCTATGCTCAAAGCGATTATCAAGTTTCTGCGAGTCATGCTCTTGTTCTCCAGTGCTTCAACTCAGCGACTCAAAGACATCACGAATCCCACTGGGACTGCGTATACCGTACGCCCTACGCCTCTTCAACATCATCAGGATGAATCGACGCCGAAGCTGTCCTGGCTCGGCGTTGAACCATTGCGAATACCATCGGAAGCACCACGAGCACCGCAAGCGTCGACGCCGCGAGTCCGCCAATCACCGCGCGTCCCAGCGGAGCCGTTTGCTCTCCGCCTTCGCCTATCGCAAGCGCCATCGGAATCATCCCCGCGATCATCGCAATGCTGGTCATCAGGATCGGCCGAAGTCTGCTCCTGGCTCCATCGATCGCAGCCGAATCCGAAGGCTGACCTTCGCGCCGATTCTTCTCAGCAAATGTGACCAGCAGAATCGCGTTTGCAACCGAAACCCCGATCGCCATAATCGCTCCCATAAACGATTGGACGTTCAACGTAGTGCCCGTAATCCACAGCATAACAGCGACGCCGAGTATGACCGCAGGAGCAGTCGACAAAACAACGAATGCGAGCCGCAGCGACTGGAAGTTAGCGGCGAGCAAAAGGAAGATCACGACGATCGCTAGCGCAAGCCCGAGTTGAAGACCCGACAGAGTTTGGTTCATCGGCGGGACCTGTCCGCGCACGTTGACTGCCACGGCACGCGGCGGCTCGCCAGCCCGGTGAATTGCGGCGTCGACTTCGCTTGCGACGCTGCCGAGATCTTTGCCGGCGATATTGGCGGTGATCGTTATCATACGTTGCTGGTTGTAGCGATCGTATTCGCCCGGCATCGTGCCATAGCTGACATCGGCGACGTCTCCGACCAGCGGCCTAGACGCGCCGCTCGGCATCGCCGGCATGCTCTGCACGTCTTCGATCGAGCTCATCTGCGATTGAGGAATCTCGACCTGAACCTGATACGCGACGCCGCTCGATGGATCGCGCCAGTAGTTCGGCTGCACGAAGCGGCTCGAAGAAGTCGCCGCTACAAGCGAGCGGCCGACGTCTTGAACCGTCACGCCGAGTTGTCCGGCGCGCTCGCGATCGACTTTTATGTCCACGGTCGGGTAGTCAAGCGGCTGGCCAAATTGAAGATCACGGAGCGGAGGAACCTTCTGCATCTCAGCCATCACCTTTTCCGCGAACGCGCGGTTGGCCGCCAGGTTCGGACCGTTCACATCTACTTGAATTGGAGTTGGAGCGCCGAAGTTCATGATCTGGCTGACAATATCGCCGGCCTCGAAAGAGATGCTCGTACCAGGAAGAACCTCGGGCAGCTTCTTGCGCAGCCGCTCCTTGAACTCGCTGAGGTGGATGTGAGAGTTTGGCTTGAGCGCGACTAACAACACGGCTTCTTGCGGACCGCTCGTCCACAGGTAAATCGTGTTGATCGGATAGCTCGCCGGCTGAGTGCCCACAAAGCACGAGGTGATTGCGACGTTGTCGGGACCGGCTTCAGCTTTGATCGCATCAAGCGCCTTCAGCACGATCGTCTCCGTGCGCTCGACGCGAGTGCCTGTTGGCGCGCGAAGCCTAAGCTGAAACTGGCCGGTGTCTACAGTCGGGAAGATGTCCGTACCAAGCCCGCGGCCCACCAGGAAGATCCCCAGGATGGTCACCGCTGCGTAGACGCCCACGACTGGCCAGCGAAATCCCCACGCGCGCTGGATGAACCGATGATACCGCGTCTGCAATTTGTCGAAGAACGATTCCTCTTTTGCTTCGTGCTGTTCTCGAAGCAGCCATCCGGACAACACCGGCACTAACGAGTTTGATAACAAGTAAGACGCGAGCATCGCAAAGCCCACCGCCAGTGACAGCGGGACAAACAAGGACCGCGAGATGCCCACCATAAAGAAGGAGGGCACGAAGACAGCAACCACCGATAACATCGCAAGCAATCGGGGCGTGACCGTTTCGCGCGCCGCTTCAAATGCAGCCCGCGCCCGCGGTTCACCTCGGGCCAGATGGGTGTGGATGTTCTCAATCGCGACCGTCGCCTCGTCTACGAGAATGCCGATCGCAAGCGCTAGCCCGCCCAGCGTCATGATGTTGACGGACTGGCCGGCGAGCCACAACGCCACTACCGATGTCAGCATCGCAAACGGGATGGTCGTGACTACGATCAGGGCGCTTCGCAGATCCCGCAGGAAGAGCAGAACCATCAGGCCCGTGAGAATGGCTCCCAGGGCCCCTTCCAGGACAAGGCCCCAAATCGCGTTCTTCACGTAGGTCGATTGATCGAATTCGAAGCTGACTTTGATGTCGTCAGGAACGAGCGCTTGCATGCGTGGCAATTCGGCTCTAACTCGGTTGACCAGGTCAACCGTCGAAGCGTCGGCCCGTTTCGTTACCGGGATGTAAACCGCGCGGCGGCCATTCACTAGCGCGTAGCCGGTCAGCACATCGGTGCTGTTTTCGACTGTTCCGATGTCGCGCACATAGACAGTTGCGCCAGCTCCAACTCTGATCGGCAGAGTCGCGAGTTCCTGAATCTGAGGCACGACCGAGTTGATCGGCGCGAGGCGATTGATGTCGCCGATTCGCACGTTGCCTGCGGGAAGGATGACGTTTCCCGAGGCGATCGCTTTGATCACTTCTTCGGGCGACATCTGATACTGGCGCAACTTGTCGGGATCGACGTGAACGACAACCGTGCGCTGATTCCCTCCGAACGGCGGCGGCGCGGACACGCCAGGTAAGGTGGCGAACATCGGTCTTACTCGAAACAGCGCCAGGTCTTGAATCTCGCCGACGCTGCGCGTTTCGCTCGAGAAGACCAATTGTCCGACCGGCACGCTGCCTCCGTCGTAGCGCACCACAAAGGGCGACACGGTGCCCGGCGGCATGAAGGCTCGCGCCCGCTCGACGTACGAGATTGTCTGCGCGAGCGCCTGGCTCATATCCGTCCCTGGATGAAAGTAGAGCTTCACCAACCCGACGTTCTGAATCGACTTCGATTCGACGTGCTCGATGCCGGTGATGTACAGAAAGTGGTACTCGTAATAAGAGACCAGATAGCTCTCCATCTGCGCAGGGTCCATTCCGCCGTAAGGCTGAGCTACATAGATCACAGGCAGATTAAGATTGGGGAAGATATCGACCGGCATTCGGATCAACGCGAGGACCGAACAAAGAGCGACGCCAATGACGGCGACGATGACGCTGATCGGACGGCGCATTGCGAGGTTGATCAGCCACATCCTACTTTCTCCTTTGTACGGGAGTGTTCGCCACTTGCTGAAGAAAAGGCTTCAGGTCGCCGCGCACTCTCGCAGCCGCAAGCAGCGCGCGCCACACGCTCAACTGAGCAACCGCGTCATCGATCTCGGCCAGAGCGAGCAGCCGCTGGGCTTCGGCGACTTCGGTGACGTTCGCCAGTTGAGCTTCGTAGCGGGCGCGCGCGCGAGTCTCGGCTTCACGGGCGGCGTTGAGTTGAACGGGAGTGTTCTCGGCAATGCGCCGCGCGCCTTCGATCAGCGCATGAGCCCGGGCGTCCTGCGCCTTGAGCGCTTGCATCGTTTGATCTAATCGAGCTTTTTCGGCGAGCTCGTTGCTTGCTTCGGCACGGCGGCGCGCGCGAATCCCAATGATGTCGAAGACAGGAAAACTGATCGATATCCCCGAAGCCCAATTGGGTGTGTCCGGCAGAAGCCCCTTCGAGTTATCCCGATCCCCATTGAGCAAAGCGCCTGTCCCTCGAGCGGAGAAAGATGTTTGAAAATTGAAGCGCGGGAAGAATGAGCGATCAAGCACTCGTTCTCTTGCACGAGCTGTTTCGACTGCCGCAGTCTGGGCGATGGCAAGCGGATGTGAATCGAGGGCGGCCGTTGGCGCATCCATCGCCAGCGGGAGCGTGAGTAGTGGGCCGGGCTCGACGGTGACTGTCGTGCCCGCGAGCCCGAGAGTTTCTGCTAGCGTGGCGCGATTGATCTCCGCGATTTGCTGCGCCTGTATCAACTGGATGCGTGATGCTGCAAGCTCTGCGTCGGCCCGCGAGGCATCGGCGCCGGCGCGAAGCTGGTTGTCGACCAGGACGTGAACAGCCCGCGCGAAGACTTGCATCCGCTCGACGTTCGCTTCGGCGGCGCGGACCGTCTGCTCTGCGGCGAGCACCGCAAGGAACGCGTCTGCCGCTGCCGTCGCCACGTCGAGCCGAGTCACTTCAACGCCAGCGTCAGCTTGATGAGTCAATGCGCGCGCGAGATCGGTGTTGGCTTTTCGCAGTCCGAAATCGAAAGGCTCCCACGAGAACAGCACTCCTCCTGCGCTTCCCCACACGCTGTCGACCGATTTTGTGCCGAGCACGGGCCCCGAGATCCCGGGGATCACCGACTGCGGCAGCAGCAGACCGAAGATGTTGTTGCGGGACGCACGGTTCTCCTGCCACAGCAAATCTGTTCTCGGCAGATACGCCGTTCGAGCAACATCGATGCCCGCCTCCGCGGCTTGCGCCTGCGCCTGCGCCGCGCGAACGGCGGGATAATTCGTGAGCGCTAGATCAACGGCCGCCTCCAGCTTCAACGGCTGCGGCCCCGGAGTCTGCGCGAAGCAGCAGATCGGATAGACGAGATTCAAAACGCACAGCCATATCACCCACATTCCTGTCTTGCTCAAGTCAAACCTCCACACTCATACTCCGTGCAACTCCGTTAGGTTTAGCCACTGGATTCTGGCGTTTGAACCGCCAGGAAGTCAAAGGACGGGCGCCGCCATCAGCGACAACGACGTGTGTCCGCCGCAACAACAAGAAAGCACAGCTAAGATCAGAAGAACTGCGATCAGTGACAGGAGCATCGATCCCATCCAGAACTGCCTTCAACGAGGGCGAGCCTTCACTTTTCCTCTAGCAATTCACCGAACAGCTCCCGTACTTTGACCTTTGCGGTCTTCAGAGCCTTCCGTCCCTTCGCCGTTGCGCGGTAGAAACGGCGAAGTTCTTTTCCACTGCGTTCCCTCGACGAGCGAAGGTAGCCTTTCTCTTCCAGGCCATGAAGTATTGGGTACAGCGTGCCGGGGCTTAGCTTGTACCCATGTCGCGTCAGTTCCTTGATGATGCCGATACCGTGTATCGGCTCCTCGCAAGCGTGGTGGAGGATGTGCAGCCGGATGAAACCCGCATAGAGTTCCCTGTCTTCCATGTCACCGCCGGTCAATATCGAATATCGACATCGAGGTCCGATGTTATGGACCCAGCCAATCCTTGTCAATAGCAAGAGACCGCAAGACACCTCAGTTGCGGTGGTGTCGCTCCGCTGAACCATACTAATATTGTTTCCTACCTCGTGAAGGGGCATTCTCTATTACGAAAGGGAGGAGTGAAATGAAAATCTTCCAGATAAAGCTGAGGGCATCAATCCTGGTAGCGGTTGGCGGAATGCTGATTGTCGTTGCGCCACAAGCAGTGCAAGGTCAAATCTGCCCAGGTAGCAACTTAAACTACATTGTGCGAGATATGCACGGCGTGGCAATCGATGCAGCGAGCAAGGGTCTGCGGTACGACCCCGATAATGGATCACCAAACCGTAAGTGGCGGATTAGCACGCGTGATTCTATTTCAAGCGACCAAATGCAAGTACCGGACAGCATCAAAAAGCTGAACGGCAAGATGGCCGTGCTTGAAACAGAAGGAATGTGTACTTTCAAACAGCCGGTTAAGCTCCAACTTACCTTAGAAGGTAAGACAATGAATCTCACTTTTCTCATGCCGAAAGTGGGTGAATACGACAGCAGGGACTTTCTCGTTGATTCGCCGCCATTTCGGCAAGGCACGTTTGAAATAGAGCTGGCGGTAGAGGAGTCGGGTAAAAGGTCACGCTTCTACCCAGCGAGCGGATGGAAAAAAGTCAAATAACAAGCTAAGGAGTTTCAAGAAGCAACTATAGATTGCTACCAGACTGAATGCTTGATTACCTGACCGCGAGACATGTAGATGATCTGCTCGCATATGTTCGTCACGTAGTCCGCGATGCGTTCGAGGTGCTTGATTACGAAAAGCCATTGCACGCCCCGATCAACCAGGGCAGAGTCGCGTAACATCGCTGCGATCAACTCCGAATAGAAAATGTCGTACAAGGAATCGACTTCATCATCACGCTCGATCGTTGCGCGGGCCTTTTCGGGATCGCCTGAAGTGAAGGCATCGAGCCCGTCGATCAGCATTCCCTGAACTGTGTTGGACATCTTTGAAAGGTCCAACCCCAAATCAATTTGAGGCTCATTGTTCAAGGAGAGCGCGTGCTTGGCAATGTTGACGGCGTGATCGGCGATGCGCTCGACCATCGGCGCGGTGCGAGCTACGGAGATGACGAATCGCAGATCGGACGCCGCCGGTTGCTTGAGCACCAGAACGTCGACACACATCTGATCCAGCTCGAGCTCCATCCCGTCAATCGCATCGTCCTCGCGGACTACACGGTCGGCCAGGTTCGAGTCGCGCTCATCGAGCGCGCGCATTGAAAGCATTATGGCTTTCTCCGCGGCGCCGCCCATTACCAGAAGCTTGTCGCGGATCTGGTTTAGATTCTCTTCGATCAATCGTTTGTGCATAAAAGAAGTCCGTGGTCAGTGGTCCGTAGTCAGTAGCTAGTTTTCCGTCGTTCGTGCGCTCGACGGCAACTGAGCTACGGACTACGGACCACTGACTACGGACTATGTTTTTATCCAAAACGTCCGGTGATGTAGTCTTCGGTCATTTGCTTGTCGGGCTTGGTGAACATCTTTTCGGTGATGTTAAACTCGATCATCTCGCCAAGCCAGAAGAACGCGGTCAGGTCCGACACGCGCGCCGCCTGCTGCATGTTATGCGTGACAATCACGATCGTGTACCGCTGCTTGAGATCCACAATCAGCTCTTCGATCTTCTGCGTAGCTATCGGGTCGAGCGCCGAACAAGGCTCGTCCATCAATACGACTTCAGGTTCGACTGCAAGGGCTCGCGCGATGCAAAGCCGTTGCTGCTGGCCTCCCGACAATCCATAAGCCGATTCCTTCAGCCGGTCTTTAACCTCATCCCAGATTGCGGCGGCTTTCAGACTGGCTTCGACTCGCTCAGCAAGCTCGCTCTTTGAGTGCGTGAGGTTATTGATCCGCAGCCCGTAGGCGACGTTGTCGAAGATCGAGCGCGGGAACGGATTCGACTTCTGAAAGACCATTCCGGCCCGCCGTCTGAGCGATACTACATCGGTGCCCGGCGCGTAGATGTCCTCGCCGTCCAGCTCGACATGACCCTCAACCCGAGTTCCGGGGATCACGTCATTCATGCGGTTGAGCGTACGAAGCAACGTTGACTTGCCGCAGCCCGAGGGCCCTATGAACGCAGTAACCTGGTTTGGTGGAATGGAAAGGGTGATGTCTTTCAGTGCGCGGGTTTTGCCGTAATAAAAATTCAGGTTCTCAAGTTTCATCTTGGCGGGCGCGGTCGATTGCTCTGCATCCGGCTCACGCTCGGACTGCCTCCGAAGTTGAAACTCGCTCACCGACGGTAAGACGGCTGGAGACACTGAACCGCTGCTATGCATGCTTTCGTCCTCTTCGTGTGACTCTTGCGGAGATGTAATCATCGTTTTTTGTTCAAGAACCGTGCGCTAGGTGACGAGCTATTACAAACTCTCTGACGCTTGCAACGATTTCATCGCGCACTCGCCGGAATACTTCCAATCGTTCTTCCTCGCTGCCCTCTGCAGAAGCCGGATCGTCAAAGCTCCAATGAAGCTTCGTCGCTCCGCCGGGAAAAACCGGGCAGGCTTCGCGCGCGTGGTCGCAAACGGTGACGACATAGTCGAACTGTTCGCCCATCATCTCAACAACTGACTTCGACCGCTGTTCACTGATATCGATTCCAATTTCGGCCATCACTCGAACTGCCATCGGGTTAATCTGCGTAGGATTGGTGCCGGCACTTGCCGCCTCGAAACGATCGCCCGCGATCTTGCGCAAAGCCCCTTCAGCCATTTGACTACGGCACGAGTTGCCGGTGCACAGGAACAGCACGCGTTTCTTTGTCTCCTGCTCGCTCATAAGGTCAGTTTAGTTGCTGCGTGGCCATGTTTTCAAACAAGCGTTCAAACAAGTCATGCTTGTTGATACCGGTTCCTCGTAAGAACTCTCACGGCTATGTTCAGTGCAAGAATCATGGTCACAAGCACTAAGGTTGCTGCCCAGGCCATGTCGTGCCATTCCTCGTACGGCGACTGGGCGTAATAGTAAATCTGAAAAGGCAACGACGCCATCTGGCCAAGCACGTTCGTGCTCAGGTAGTTCAGCCCGAGCGCCGTAAACAACAGCGGCGCGGTTTCTCCCGCTATTCGCGCGATTGCCAGCATCGCTCCGGTAGCGACCCCGCTGGCGGCGGTGCGCAACACAATGCCCAGCGTTACTCGCCACCTGGGCGCTCCCAGCGCCAGCCCCGCTTCTCTGAGACTGTGCGGCACCAGCCTTATCATCTCCTCCGTGGTGCGCGCCACGATCGGCATCATCATAATTCCGAGCGCGACGCCGCCGGACAACGCTGAGAAGTGCCCCATTGGACGAACCATTACCGTCCATACAAACACGCCGACGATTATCGAAGGAGTCCCGGTGAGCGTGTCGATCAGGAAGCGGAGCAGAAGCCCGAACTTATTCGAGCCAAACTCCGAGAGATAGATCCCGCCCAGGATGCCCACGGGCATACCAATCAAGGAACCGAGAGTGATTAGAATGACCGATCCGACTATCGCGTTTGCGATTCCGCTGTTCGGTTCGCCGATCGGCTTTGGCGAGTTCACCAGGAAGCTAAGACTCAAGCCGCGCACCCCAGCCAAAAAGATGTAGCCAAGGATGAAAAATAATGACGCCACCGCGAAGAGTGAGCACAAACCGGTCAGCACCGTCATCGTATTGTTGAGCAGTTTGCGACGAGTCAGGCTACGCATGTCCGCCTCTTCCTTCTCCGCGGGTCACGCTCCACACCAACAAGCGTGCCAGCATGTTTATCACGAACGTTACGAGAAACAAGATCAGGCCCAGCTCGATGAGCGACTGTAGGTAGATTTCCGTAGTGGCCTCGGTAAACTCGTTAGCGATGGCAGACGCGATTGTGAATGATGGATCGAAGAGCGAGGCCGATATTTGCGGTCTGTTGCCGATCACCATTGTCACGGCCATGGTCTCGCCAATCGCACGGCCGAGCCCAAGGATTATCGCTCCCGAAATGCCCGATTTCGCGTTCTGCAGTACGATGAGCGTCGCTTCCCATTTCGTGGAGCCGAGCGCCAGCGCCGCCTCGCGCTGTATGCCCGGCACGGCGCGAAGCACGTCGGTCGTCACGGCGGTTATGATGGGAAGCACCATTATCGAAAGAATGAGCCCGGCGGTGAGAAGTCCAAGGCCGTTCTGATTACCCTTGAACAGCGGAAGGAATCCGAGAGAGGACTGCAACGCCGGATAAACGTGATTGCGCAACATCGGCGCCAGCACGAAGATTCCCCACAGGCCGAAGACGACTGACGGGATGGCCGCCAGCAATTGCACAATGAAGAGAATGGGATTCGACAACGCTCGCGGCGCCTTCTCGACCAGGAAAATCGCGACTCCCAGGCTTATCGGAACTGAGATCAGCAGCGCGATGACGGACGAGACGGCCGTGCCGTAAATGAAGGGCAGGGCGCCGAACTGTCCCGCGACCGGGTCCCAAATCGAGCGGGTCAGAAATCCAAACCCGAACTTCTGAAACGGGAGCGTCGAATTCAGCGCCATCGAGACCATTATCAAGACAGCGAGACCCGCGATGAGGACCGCGAAAAGACCCGTGGTGAATTTGAACAACGGGTCGCCGATGCGTGGCCGGGCCCTCAGGCTCGAGACAGCCCGGCCAAATGGTAAGGATGGCCTGTTCGGCGTGAGAGGTGTTGCCGAACCTTTTCCTGCCAGCGTCGATCCCATGGTGGAAGGTCCAACTCAACCTAGCTTGCGCGAAGCGGCTTGCCCTGATGAGTGATCGACTTGATCTTCTGCTCGGCCTTGGCAGCGACCTCTGCCGGGAGCGGAGCGTAAAGCAAAGGCTTTGCCATCTGCTCACCGTCGTGTATGGCCCACCACAGAAAGTTCACCAGCGCCTTTCCCTTCGCTTGATCGTCTTGATTCTTGTAGACGAGGAAGTACGTGAAGGAAGAGATGGGATATGCATCTTTGCCGGACGCGTTAGTGATCGAGACTCTCAGGTCGTCGGGCATTTGACTGGCCGCGGCCGCTGCAGCAGCAGTGACAGATTCAAGAGAAGGCTTCACGAATTCGCCCGATGAGTTCTTGACCGATGCGTAAGGCAGCTTGTTCGACTCGGCATAAATCAACTCAACGTAGCCGAGCGAGTTTGGGGTCTGCTTGACCTGTCCCGTGACGCCTTCGTTGCCTTTCGCGCCCACGCCGATTGGAGGCCAGTTTACCATCGTGCCTGCCCCTATCTTCTCTTTCCACTCGGGACTTATCTTCGACAAGTAATCAGTCCAGACATACGAGGTGCCGCTTCCATCCGAGCGCCGGACGACGTTGATGGTCGCGTCGGGAAACGAGACTCCAGGGTTCGAAGAGACGATCGCGGGATCGTTCCACTTGGTAATCTTGCCCAGGTAGATTCCCGCGATAGCATCGGGCGTGAGTTTGAGATCGGTCGTTACCGAGGGCAGGTTGTAAGTGACAACAACGGCGCCGAGCACCGTTGGAATGTGGAGGATCTCGCCTGGAGCTGCCTTCAACTCTTCATCTTTCATTGGCGCGTCGGACCCGCCAAAGTCAACGGTCTTCGCGCTGATCTGCTTGATGCCGCCACCCGAGCCAATTGACTGATAATCAAATTTCGCGCTTGGCGTGATCTTGTTGTACTCGCTGAACCACTTCTGATAGAGCGGGTTCGGGAAGGTTGCGCCGGCGCCTTGCAGCTTTACTTCTGAGTTTGCATCGCCGCCCGGTCCTGCCGAACCGCAGCCAAACAAAGCTAGACCAAACA
>JADGNW010000431.1 GCA_017883315.1 Blastocatellia bacterium
ATCGTCGCGCGGTCGGTGAGCGACAAACTCGCCGCGCCCTCGCCGTGGTACTCGACGAACTTGCCGACGACTTTCGCTTTGCGAAGCATCTCTGTAATGGTCAACACCAGATCGGTTGCGGTCACGCCTTCGCGTAAGCTGCCGGTCATATGCACGCCGACGACGTCGGGCGTGAGGAAATAAACCGGCTGGCCGAGCATTCCCGCTTCGGCTTCGATGCCGCCGACGCCCCAGCCCACGACGCCCAACCCGTTGATCATCGTTGTGTGCGAGTCGGTGCCGACGACGGTGTCAGGATAGAAGACGCCGTTCTTCTCTTGAACTCCTTTGGCGAGGTACTCGAGGTTGACTTGATGACAGATGCCGATGCCCGGCGGTACGACATTGAACCCGTCGAATGCTTGCATGCCCCACTTCAGAAACTGATAGCGCGCGCGATTTCGTTTGAACTCCATCTCCATGTTCAAGCGCAGCGCCCCGGGCATGCTCGCGAAGTCCACTTGAACGGAGTGGTCAATCACCAGGTCGACCGGCACAAGCGGCTCGATGATCTGAGGGCCCTTGCTCATTCGCGCGGCAGCCGAGCGCATCGCCGCGAGGTCGACGAGTAGCGGCACGCCGGTGAAATCCTGCAGGAGTATGCGCGCGACCGTGAAGGGAATCTCTTCTGTGCGCAGATGGTTGGGCTCCCAGTTCGCAAGCCGGCGCACATTGTCCTCGGTGATGCGCTTGCCGTCGTAGTTGCGCAGGACAGATTCGAGCACGATGCGGATGCTGACCGGCAGTCTCGATATTCGAGCGACGCCCTGACGTTCCAGTTCGGGCAGCGAGTAAAAGTTTCCGGTCAGGCTGTCAGTCTTAAAATTCTGGAGTGAGTTGAAGAGATTGTGTGCCATATGATTTCAACCAGCGAGTTTTTATCGCGGGAGAGGCGTTTGAGCCGAACGCCTTCAACACCACGCACTAAGTCGAATTTCAGTTTAGAATCCGGGTAGTTAAACGTCAAGCAATCGACCCGATGGTTGAATCAAGCGAAGTGATGCATATCACAACTTTGACAGGGTCTTCGGTGCTTAGCATGGAATCAAAAGCGGCATCAACCTGGTTCGTTAGCGGGTTCCTTCGAGTCCGAGCGCAGGCGGACTTCACGTTGCGGGAATGGAATTTCGATATTGTAGTTTCGAAACGAGCGTTCGATTGCAAAGTTCACTTTGCTTTGAATCGTCGTATGATCGCGAGGCTCGTTGATCCAGACGCGGATTTGCAGGTTGAGAGCGGAATCGCCGAAGTCGGAAAAATGGACGCGCGGTGCGGGTTCGCTCAGCACCTCCTCAACCGATTGAGCTGCCTCGAACAACGCTGCCGAGACTTTCTCCAAGTCACTTCCGTACGCCACACCTACCGGAATATTGAGTCGCACAAGCTGGCTGCCATAGGAGTAGTTCACAAATTTGTTTTGAACCAGTTTGGAGTTGGGCAAGATGACTGCCATGTTCTCATTCGTGACGACGACCGTGGATCTCAGACTTATATTGTCGACGCGTCCTTCGATGCCACCGTCCAGCGCAAGCCAGTCGCCGATGCGCACCGGTCTCTCGAACAGCAGAATAAATCCCGAAGCAATGTCGGCGGCGGCGTACTGGAGCCCGAAGCCTATGCCCACCGAAAGGAAACCGACGATCACCGCCACGCCGGTCAGGTCTACGCTGAAGCCGATCTTCATCGCGTACAACACGCCGGCCGCGATGATCAAATAATGCACCAACCTGAGCAGCGTGTACTGAAGTCCCAACTCGACGTTAAAGCGAGGCAGGACCCGCTTCTGCAAAACGCGGCGAGCGTAGCGCGAAATCAGCGTCGTTATGAGTATGATGAGAACGAGCAGAAGCAAGCTTAGAATTGAGACATGAAACTCTCTCTGATTGACGAAAGGATAGTTCAGATACTTGATCATCCGCTCGATCACGGTGTCTCCGAACGATAGAACGGATGGTTCGTCCTGTAGTATCAATTCCCAACTCCCAACAAGAAGTCCGAGGCTCAACGCTTCACGATGGTGTTGATGCGCGTCCTTTAGCAGGCCAGCGACCGTTTCAGCGCGTGAATCTCAACTCACGATGACCCAATATAGCATCAAGCTCGCCGGCCCCCAACCGGCCGTCTGCTGGTACTGGCTTTTGCGTAGTTGATATAATGACTCGCGCTTCGGTGAAAACCGCTCCTTTCCGAAGCATTTGTCTGGCGATCACATAATGCGGCCCGTTTGAGGCCCGGAGGTATGAGCCCCGGAGGTAAGCATGGACAGTAAGTCGCAAGCACGAGAGAAAAAGAAGGCCCAGTTCTCAGAAGGCGCGCAACCAAGCGCGTCAGGGAAAAAGAAAACGACGGTCACGTTGATCGCGGTGTTGATCGGAGTGCTGGCTGTTGCCGCGTACCTGGTGCTGACCGCGTCGAGCGACAACCCGGCTTCGACCGCAGTGGCTACCAGCGCCGGTTCAGGTGCGTCCGACTCGCGCGACATAACGATTCCACTGTCGGACTTGAGCGGCAAGGCGAAGTTCTTTGACTATAAGCTGGCCGACAACAAGCCAGTGCGTTTCTTTGTGATCAAGAGCTCAGACGGTGTCTATCGCGCGGCGATGGATGCATGTGATATGTGCTACCACGCAAAGAAAGGCTATCACCAGGAAGGCGATGATATGGTCTGCAACAACTGCGGGCTGCATTTTCATTCGTCGCAGATCAATGAAAAGCACGGCGGATGCAATCCCGTTGGACTTCCGCGAGCCATCGAGGGCGATCGCCTGGTGATCAAGGC
>JADGNW010000432.1 GCA_017883315.1 Blastocatellia bacterium
AACCTCTCCCGCGCCGCGCGCTCAAGTGACTCGCGATGATCCGGGTGAGCGATCTCGATCAATGCACGAGCGCGCTCGCGCAAGGTCTTGCCATATAGATAAGCCACGCCGAATTCAGTGACTATGTAGTGAACGTGCGCGCGAGTCGTTACCACATCCGCGCCTTGCTTCAGATAAGGCACGATCCGTGACTCGCCATGGCTCGTGATCGAAGGAAGCGCGATGATCGGCTTGCCGCCTTCCGATAGCGACGCGCCTCGTATGAAGTCCATCTGCCCGCCCACGCCGGAGTACTGATAGGTCCCGATCGAGTCGGCGCAGACCTGTCCAGTAGTATCCACTTCGATGGCGCTGTTGATGGCGGTCACTTTTGGGTTCCGCCTGATGACCGATGTGTCGTTGACGTAGGCGATGTCGAGCATCGCAAACAACGGATTGTCGTCGACGAAATCGTAAAGGCGCCGTGTTCCCATGAGGAAACCCGCGACAACTTTCCCCGGATGCGTTTTCTTCAGGCGGCCGTTGATCACCCCGCTCGTAACCAGATCGATAATGCCGTCCGAAAACATCTCAGAATGAATGCCGAGATCTTTATGGGACTTCAGCGCGGCGAGCGTCGCGTCCGGTATCGCGCCGATGCCCATCTGAAGCGTGGCGCCGTCTTCGACCAGGTTGGCGATGTGAACCGCAATCGCGCGGTCTGACTCCGTCAGCTTGGGCTGAGGGTGTTCAAAAAGCGCTTCGTTGACTTCCACACCGAAAGCTATCTGATTCACATGAACCAGTCCGTCACCGTGAGTGCGCGGCATTTTTGGATTCACTTGTGCGATCACAACCGTCGCACTCTCCACCGCGGCGTGCGCTGCCTCGACTGAAACTCCGAGCGAACAGTAGCCGTGCCTATCCGGCGGCGAGACGTGAATCATCGCCACATCGAGCGGCAGGATCCTCTTACGGAAAAGCGCCGGCACTTCACTAAGAAACACTGGCACGTAGTCGGCATCGCCTGATGCTACGGCCTTTCGAAGATTCGGCGCGACGAACAGCGAGCGAGTTCGGAAGCTCTCTCTGTACTCGGGCTTCGCGTAGGTAGCTTCCCCTTCCGTGTGAAGATGGACCATCTCGACATTGCGAAGTTCCGAGGCACGCCCGACCATAGCCTCGATCAAGTGCCGCGGCGACGCTGCTATGCTGTGGACAAACACGCGGTCGTTGGACTTGATAACTGAAACGGCCTCTTCTGAAGTTACGAATCTCATAAGCCTCTCCTGGCTTCGCGCAAGGGACACAAGACACTGCGGAGAACGCGAAGCATGATCCAGCAGGTGTGCGATAAATCCGCACATGAACTTGTTACACCCGTTGGGCATCAAGAGTATATGACGAGCGTCACGACCGGTTGTGAGCGCTGTCACAGGAGAGCCCAACATCCATAAACACACAAACTTCACGCAGCAAGTCGGCCAATTCCTGTTTTTCGTGAGCAGGTTTTTCTTTAGCATACCCTCGCTGTTTTCGGCTTGATCTTGGTGAGGATGACAGGTACGGAAGGGTGGCTTGCCCCCGCCCGATTAGATCTTCAAGAAATGCGGCGGGGGCAAGCTACCCTTCCCTACCTGTCATTCCTATGACCGCACCTCGTAGAACCTCTCCACAAAAAACTAGTGAAATTCGTTTGCAACCCGGTTATGATCTCCTCGCTGTCGCCCCTCTCGCGCACTGCTCCTGCCGCGTCCCCCCTGTAGATTTGGATTAGCCCAACGGTCAATACCGTTCCGAACTGAACGAACCAGAACCGAGAATCGGGGAGGCAGGATGCTCCAATACTCGCTGGACGATGTAACACAAACTGCACTAATCAACGAGGGGCTGCTCACTAAAGACCAGCTCTCAAAAGCGCGCAAGATCGCCGAGCACCTGAACGGCGAGAAGACGCTTGGCGACGTGCTGCTCGAGATGAACTGGATCAGCAGGCCTCGGCTTGACGATCTCGTGCGCCGGTCTCGAAGCCGAGTCAGCATCAGCGACATTCTTATCGCTCGACGTTTGGTCACGGATGACGACGTCAGAGCGGCGCGGGAAATTCAACGCAAGTCGTCATCAAAGCCAAAACGCATCGGCGAAACTCTCGTGGAGATGGGTCTGATCGAAGAGCGTCACATCGTCGAAGCGCTTGCCGAAAAATTTAACCTGCCAATCGTCGAACCCGACATCACTCAGATTGACTCCGAGCTTGTGCGCAAAGTGTCATTGAAGTATCTGCGTCGGCAGGTTGCGCTTCCGATCAAACTCGAAGCCGGGCGCTTGCAACTGCTGGTCGCCGATCCAACGATGACGCACTTCGTCGAAGAGATCGAGCGCCTGTTCGGTTGCCGCGTGCAACTTGCGCTTGCGACAAGCGCGATCATCAGTCAGAAGCTTGATCTGATTGACGCGCTGCTTCAAGGCAAGGAATCGGGAATCGCGGACTATCACAAAGTCAAGTATCACACGCTCGAAGCGCAGTCGCAGTCGGGCGAAGACCGTGTCGTTCAGATGGTCGATCAGTTGATCAAGTCAGCTATCGAAGAAGGCGCTTCCGACGTTCATCTCGAGCCGATGGCCAACAAGCTGCGAATTCGATACCGCATCGACGGCGTGCTCGTGCACAAGCTCGATTTTCCGCGCGACTACACGCCGCGCATCATATCTCGAATCAAGATTCTCGCCGACGCGGATGTGGCCGAGCGCCGCAAGCACCAGGACGGCCGCATCTTCGTCAAGACGGACACACAGGAGATTGACATTCGAGCGTCGTTCTACGCGACGGTGTTCGGCGAGAACGTCGTGCTGAGGATCCTGAATAAGGCCTCGCTGATCAGCCTTCAGGAGCTGGGCTTCGCGCCAAACATTTTGCGCATCTACAGCGAGGACGTGCTCGCAGTGCCTTCAGGCATCACTCTGATCACCGGGCCTACCGGCTCGGGAAAGACGACGACGCTCTATAGCTCTATAGATTTCTGCAACGACCCGACGGTAAAGATCATTACCTGCGAAGATCCCGTCGAGTACGTCATCGACGGCATTTCACAGTGCTCGATCAACGAGAAGATCGGATTGGGCTTCAACGAAACGCTGAGGTCGATCGTGCGACAGGACCCGGACATCATCGTGATAGGCGAAATCCGCGATCCCTTCTCGGCGGATATCGCTGTGCAATCCGCGCTCACCGGCCACAAAGTCTTCGCAACGTTTCACACCGAGGACTCAGTAGGCGCGCTTGTTCGTTTGATCAACATGGAGATTGAGACTTCGCTGATCGCGTCGACCATCGGCGCGGTGCTGGCTCAACGCCTGGTGCGCAAGGTGTGCCCGGGCTGCCGTGTCGAGTATCAGCCGGAAGACCGCGTATTGCGGCGCTTTAGTTTGAAGCGGGACGAGATCAACTGCTTCACACTATTCCACGGCAAGGGATGCTCGGCGTGTAACTTCACAGGCTATCGCGGACGGCTCGGAATATATGAATTGCTTGTTCCAAATGTAGACATCCGCGACGCGATACTTCAGAAGCGCACGATGCAGGAGATCCGCCAGATCAGCCTCGACTCTTGCAGCTTGTGCACGATGCAGGAAGACGGAATGGTGAAAGCGTTGCGCGGAGCGACGACGCTTGAAGAGGTCCTGGAAAACGCACCGCGTGTCTTTCACCACAGGCCGCTCGACACGCTGATGGAGATAGTTGGGTAACCATAGGCTTAACTGCGCGGAGCGCAGGCATCCTTGCCTGCTGATTTCCAAGAGACGCTCAATGCGAGGCCATGCAGGCAAGGATGCCTGCGCTCCCAGGAGTCACTCTTTTACCATGTCGAGTACATCGCGAATCTTCCGCAGCAACGAGTCTGGCGTGAACGGCTTTTGAATGAACGGGGTCTCCGCGTCGAGGATGCCGTGATGAACGATGGCGTCGTCGGTGTAGCCGGACATGTACAGCACTCTCATTTCAGGCCGCGAGCTCGCAACGTTCTGGGCTAGTTCGCTGCCGCTGGTTCCCGGCATAACCACATCAGTCAACATCAACTGAATCCGACCCTCATGCTGCCCAGAAATGGCCCGCGCTTCGTCGCCACTCTCGGCTTCAACTACAGTGTAGCCATTGTCCTGGAGAATTGTACGAGCCAATTTTCTGACCGACGCTTCGTCCTCAACTAATAAAATCGTCTCGGTACCTTTCGCATGACTGGTCGCTGAGACGCGCGGCCCCTTGCAGTCAAGCTCGCCTTCGATCCGAGGCAGATAAACCTTAAACGTCGTTCCCATTCCTGGTTCGCTGTAGACACCGATATGCCCGCCGCTTTGTTTCACGATGCCGTAGACAGTCGAAAGACCCAGGCCGGTCCCTTTGCCCTGCTCCTTAGTTGTAAAGAATGGCTCAAAGATCCGCAACAGCGTCTGCTTGTCCATACCTGCGCCGTTGTCGCTGATTGCAAGCTTCACGTGAGGGCCTGTACGCGCATCGACATGTTCGCTCGCATAGGACTCGTCGAGATCGACGTTTGCGGTTTCGATCGTAAGTTTCCCTCCTTCGGGCATCGCATCGCGAGAGTTGACTGCCAGGTTCATTATGATCTGGTCGATCTGGCCGGGGTCCGCCTTGACGTACCCGAGGTCCGGAGTCAGGCGGATATCGAGCTCGACGTCCTCACCTATCAGCCGCTGTAGCATCTTGCCGAGGTCGGCTACAACAGAATTCAAGTCCAGCACCTGAGGCTGGAGCACCTGTTTTCGGCTGAAGGCAAGGAGCTGGCCAGTCAACGCGGCCGCGCGCTGGCCTGCGCGTTCGATCTCTTCGAGCTCTTTGCGCATCGGGTCTTCCCGGTGCAATCGACCGAGCGCCAACTGACTGTAGCCAATTATTGCGGTCAGCAGGTTATTGAAGTCGTGAGCTACTCCGCCCGCCAGCCTTCCGATTGCTTCCATTTTTTGCGATTGGCGTAATTGTTCCTCGAGGTGCTTCCGCTCGGTAATGTCTGCCACTACCGTAA
>JADGNW010000075.1 GCA_017883315.1 Blastocatellia bacterium
ACGTGGCGTTTGTTCATCAGCACCGATCTTGGGAATTCCTGGTTCGCACCGGCAAGCTTTGCGGACCTGACCAAAGGCTTCACTAGCGCGGGCCCCGACGTGTTGTCGGCGATCGCCGCTGCGCGCAGCAACACAAGCGTGATCTACACAGGTTCATCCCAGGGACGCGCGATGGTGAGCACGAACGGTGGGAGAATCTGGAGCGACGTCACCCAGGGCTTGCCCAACCGCTCGATCACCAGCATAACGGTCGATCCCTCGAACGCCGCGACTGCATACGTGACGCTGTCTGGGTTCGGCTCAAGCCACGTGTTTAAAACTACGAACACCGGAGACTCGTGGACCGACATCAGCGGAGGCCTTCCGGACATTCCAGCGAACTGTTTGTTGTTCGATCCGGTAGATCACAACACGCTTTACCTGGGCACTGACATTGGTGTGTTTCGCTCGACCACAAGTGGCACAGGCTGGCGCGGGTTCAACAAAGGCATGCCGCCGGTTGTCGTTCACGAGTTTGCCTCGCAGCAATCGGGGTTGATTCAAGTAGCGACCTACGGGCGCGGCGCGTTCGAGCTAATAGCCAATCCACCGCCGGTGATCACGTCGGTGAATTTTGATGGCAAGAAGCATCTCACGATTTCAGGCAGCTCTTTTGGTGACGCACCGCGCGTACTGATCAACGGAGAGGACAGAAGCGATCACATAGACACGAGTTCAGACTCAGAAGTGAAGCTCATCGGTAAGACGAAGAAGATGAGTTTGAAGGCTGGCAACAACACTGTGCAGGTCGTTACTGCTGACAACGTGAGCTCCAACCTTGTCACCATAACTTTGTAAACCTCGCGAACGCTCTTCGGCCAGTCTATAATGCTTGCGAGTTCATGCGCATCAAATCTTTAGCTTCTGGCCTTTGCATCTTTGCGGATCTTGGCGTCTTTGCGCGAAACGAGTCTGCGAAGATTCAAGTGGCCTTTCGCGCAAAGACGCCAAGATCCGCAAAGACGCGAAGTCAGGCAACGACGCTAACCAGGGGTCAGATCATTAGATTGTTCGCGTTCTCGCTTTTGACTGCGTCTGTTCTCATGGCCTACCCGAGATCGTCGAACAATCGCCTCACGCAGGACATTCCAAAAGACACGCTCATTACCCTCGAGAGAACTGTCTGCTACGGCACGTGTCCGAGCTACAAGATCACAATCGAAGCCAACGGCGCGGTGACGTTTGAGGGACGCCAGTTCGTGAAGACAGTGGGCAGCGCCAAATCGACGATCCCGCAACAGCGACTGCGAGAGCTGCTTGCGATATTCGAGAAGATCGGTTATTTCGATCTCAGAGATCGGTACAATGAGCCCGAAGACGGCTGCAAACAATGGGCTACCGATAACCCGTCGGCGATCACGTCGATAAGGATCAACGGTAAGTCGAAATCGGTGACTCACTACTACGGATGTCGCGGCATTGAGGTGCTTGCTGAGCTAAAGAAGTTGGAGCAGGCTATTGACGACGCCGTCGATAGCGCGCAGTGGATTCGATAGTTTCTTGATTTGGAGTTTTTACTTTGCGCACTCTGGTCATTCTAATCAGTTCGTTCTTTGTCGCGGCGATTCTTCCGTGCCCACCTTCGTCGGCCTATCAGGAGAGCGTCGTCTACTCCTGCCCGATGCATCCCGAGGTTCAATCGTCGAAGCCGCGCCGCTGTCCGAAGTGCGGGATGAAGCTCGTGGCTCAAAAGCCGGCGCCAGCGCCACAGCAGAAGCCGGCAGCCGCGCCGCAATCACCCGCTTCTTCGCAGCGAATGATTGAAGTCGTCAAGCAGGCTGAGGAATACACCTGCTCGATGCACCCTGACGTTCGAACGAGCGCGCCGGGCAAGTGTCCGAAGTGCGGGATGACTCTGGTGCCGGTGAATCCCGCTATAACCGATGAGTTCAATTTGAGGTTCGAGTGCTCACCGCGCGCGCCAAAGCCGAACGAAAAGATTCATCTGCACTTCGCCTTTTTCAATCCCAAGACCGGCGAGCAAGTGAAAGAGTTTTATATCACTCACGACAAGTTGTTTCATTTATTCGTAGTCAGCGAAGACCTTTCTCAATTCCAACATATTCATCCGACATTCGAACCTGATGGAAGCTTCACAATGGAGACGGTGCTGCCGGTTGCCGGGAACTACAAAATCTACGCCGACGTGTATCCGCACGATGGCGCGCCGCAGGTCTTGCAGCAGAACCTGGCAACGGTTGGTTACTCGAACGATTTAGTTTCGGCGCTTCCTCATCTGAAGCCGGACACTTCGCTGACCAGGATAGCTGATGGAATGAAGATCGAGCTCAAGCTCGAGCCTTCGGAAATCATCGCGGGTCAGCTTGTAGCGTTGAAATATCATCTGACGGATGCCAGGACCGGCGAACCGATTCGCGACATCGTGCCGTATCTCGGCGCATGGGGACACACGCTGATTCTGAGCGAGGACCAGGCTGATTACGTTCACTCACATCCGGAAGAGGTAGTGCCTGAAGTGGCGGACAAATCGAAGCTGCGAGGGGGCCCCGACGCGACCTTCAACGCGTTCCTGCCGAGGCCGTCGATCTACCGCATCTGGACTCAGTTTCAAAGAGGGGACGTGCTGACGACGGTTTCATTCACGGTTCGAGCAGATCGGCTGCATTAATAATTCAGAGTTCAACGTTCAGAGTTCAACCTTTAGGTTGCCTACCCGCAGCAAGGTAAAGCTTGAAATCTGAACTTAGTCTCACCGATTTCGCTTCATGTGTTCTTTCAAGATGCAGCGGTTCATCACAACGGCAAGTCCTGCGTCGAGCGCTCGTTGAGCCGCGGCTTCATCGATGACTCCCTCTTGCAGCCAAACGCCGCAAGCGCCGACGCGAATCGCTTCATCGACGTGCTGCCCCGCTTCTTCGCTGCGACGGAAGATGTCCACAAGATCGATCTTTTCCGGCACATCTTCAAGCCGAGCGTAGGCTTTCTCGCCGAGCACGCTGGCTTCATTAGGATTGATCGGGATGATTCGGTAGCCGTGTGATTGCATGTAGCGCGAGACACCATTGCTGGCGCGGCTCGCTTCCGATGACAGCCCAACCACGGCAATCGTTTTAGCTTCGTCGAGAATCGTGTCTATTGCTTTCGGATCGTTGATCTGCAAACGCCATCCTCCCCACTGACTCTTGCTAAGAACTCATCGTAGCACCACGAATCACCTTTTGAAATTCTCGGCTGATGAGCTTTGCAATTCGCGCCTGCCTGTTGGAGTACTCCTTCGCGTCGAAGCTCGACACAATGGCAACCTCGCGCGCGGTGGAAGTGAGAAACACTTCTCTGGCATCGAGAAGCCGCTGCACTGGAAAGCTACCCTCGACCACGTGCAGCTTCCAGCGAACGGCGATCTCGTGCACGAAGTGGCGAGTCACTCCCGCAACGCATCCGGTCGAGGGTGACGGCGTGAACACTTCATCTCCCTGCACCCAGAAAATATTCGCGGCGGTTGTCGACACAATTTCGCCGCGCTCGTTCAGCAGCACCGCCTCGTTGAAGTCGCGTGAGCGCGCTTCGTCAAGCGCAAACAGATTTTCGAGCAGCGCGGTTTGCTTCACCCCTGCAAGCAAGCTCGTCGACAGCACTCGATAGGGCGACAGCGTTAGCGCCAGGTCCGCACGCACGCGCGGCGTCTCGGCAGCCGTGAATATCAAGAACTCCGACTCTCGTCCGGGCTCGATTCGCCAGGGACCGGCGTCGCCCTTCAGCAACGTGAGCCTTGCTCTTCCCTGCTCTACCGAATTCGCCGCGATCAGTTTATCCAGCGCGCGCCTCGCCTGTTTGATATCAAGCGTGGCGGACACGCGCGCCTTTTCGGCGTGCAGCAGCAACCGCTTCCAGTGAAGATCAAAAGCGAAAGGCTTGCCGTTGTAGATTCGCAGCGTCGTGAACACGCCCCAACCATAGAGCAAGCCGGCAACGGTTGGGGCTATCTTTGACTCGGCTGCCTCGACGATACGATCGTTGTGGAAGATCAGAGGATGCATACTCGGAAGCGGAACTACATTGCAAATTGAAAAATGCAAATTGCAAACTGCAAATTGAAATCACCGAAGGCTCAGACGATTCGCCGGTAAATTTGCAATTTTCATTTTGCAATTTTCAATTTGCAATTTCTTTCACTACCAATTCGAAAGTCGATCATCCCCTTAGAAATGACAGATATGTGTCCGGAAAGCTTGACGCGCGGCCGTCCGCATTGATCAACACGTGCAGCGTCTCACCCGTCGCGACGGCCGCTCCATCAACGCGCTCGATCTCGTAGCTGAACCGCAGAGTCCGCCGTGTCAGCTCGGTTATTCTCGTTCGTACGACCAACTCGTCTTCGTATCTCGCAGGGTTTTTGTACCGGCAGCTTGCCTCGGCGACGATCAGGAACAGCCCGGTCTCGTGTTCCATATCGCGGTAAGAGAAGCCACAATCGTTGCAGTACTGGCTTCGGCCCACTTCGAACCACACAAAGTAATTGGCGTAGTAAGCGACGCTCATCTGGTCGGTTTCCGCATAGCGCACCTTCACCCGAGACTCGGCGATGCGTTGGGACACGATTCCTGTGCGCGGCGTTCTGTTCATTGTGCAAGTTCCCTGGTGATTCTCAAGCCCGCGATTGTAGCCGTGCAAGCGATTAGGACTCAAGCGAGCGCAAGCGGCTCGATACCGAGAATTGGTTTCGCGCAAAGAGTGATAAGCCGAAAACGGCGCGAGTGTGCCAATTGAAATCTTCTAAAGAAAACAAGAAGCGGCCAACTTGCTGCGCAAAGGCCGCAAAGGTGTTCGTGTTGACGCACCGGAGAACCAAATTCTATAGTTGCGCTAGTACACGATCACAAGCGCGCTGTTGCTAATCAACTTAATCGGACCACCTATGATTGATCGCGCTCCCGGACTAATAACCGACCTTTACGAACTGACGATGGCGGCCGCGTATTTTGAGAACGGCCTTCACCACCGCGCGGTCTTCGAACTGTTCACGCGCAAGCTTCCGAAACGCCGAGCTTACTTGATTGTCGCCGGGCTCGAGCAAGCGCTCGAGTATCTTTCTACGCTGCGCTTCACCGGTGATCAGATCGATTACTTGCGCGAACATCCATCCTTCAAGAGAGTATCTCGCGAGTTCTTCCAGTACCTCGCTGAATTCAGATTCACCGGCGACGTGTGGGCCATGCCTGAGGGCACCGCCGCATTCGGGATGGAGCCGCTGCTGCGAATTACCGCCCCAATCATCGAAGCCCAGATAGTCGAGACCTTTCTTCTCTCGACTATAAATTTTCAAACGATGATCGCGAGCAAAGCGGCGCGCGTGGTCACGGCAGCGGGCGGGCGCGAGATCGTTGAATTCGGCACCCGGCGCGCGCACGGCACCGAAGCCGGCCTGTTCGCGGCGCGTGCAGCTTTTATCGGAGGCTGCAGGGGGACTTCCAACGTTGAAGCCGGTTACCTCTTCGACATACCGACCTTCGGCACTCTCGCTCATTCATTCGTGATGTCATTCGAAGATGAAGATGAAGCCTTCCGCGCTTTTCTCAAAGTGTTTCCCGAGACGGCGACTGTTCTCATCGACACATACGACACGATAGCGGCGGTGACGCGATTAGCCCGTGACTTCGGCTAGCCGATTCCCGCGGTGCGGCTCGACAGCGGCGATCTGCTCGAGTTGAGCAAGCAGGTCCGGCAGATTCTCGACGACGCGGGAATGAGTGACACGAAGATATTCGCGAGCGGAGACCTCAACGAATACAGAATCCGCGAACTCATCAACCGCGGCGCCAGGATAGATTCGTTTGGAGTCGGGACCGAGCTTGCGACTTCATACGATGCTCCCGCGCTCTCGGGAGTCTACAAGCTCGCAGCTCTCGAGAAGAATGGTCAGTTCAGCATGCGAATCAAGCTCAGCCACGACAAAGAAACATATCCCGGCCCGAAACAGGTTTGGAGATTTAGCGATGAAACCGGGAGGTACACTCACGACTTGATCGCGCTCGCTGACGAAGCGCGTCCATGCTTCCGGGACGGCCTCCGGGACGGCTTCCGGGACGGCGAGCGCCAGGAAGGATCAGCCGATTCGTGTCGTCCACTTCTTGAACTTGTGATGGAAGAAGGTTGTGTGGTTGAGCGCGTTGCAGGGGAGCGAAGCGACGTCGGCGAGAACTCGCCGAAGAACGCTCGATGGACAGCGTTGAACCAGGCTCGCGAACGCGCACGAATGGAACTCAAGAGCCTGCCTGCCGAATTGTTAGCTCTGGATTCCGAAGCAAGTTATTCGGCGGCCTTCAGCAATCGGTTGGTTGAAGAGAGAGAAAATTTGGAACGCAGGCAAACTGGACTCTGAGAATTTGGTGGACAGATCATGTTTCGCGCAGCAGACACTCGATATAGCACGATGGCGTTTGAGCGTTGCGGGCGAAGCGGCTTGAAGCTGCCGGCGATCTCGCTTGGGCTCTGGCACAACTTTGGTGGCGTCGATGTTTTCGAGAATTCGCGCGCGATGGCTTTGCACGCATTTGATCTGGGCATCACGCATTTTGATTTGGCGAACAACTACGGCCCGCCTCCCGGATCGGCCGAAGAAACACTTGGTCGCATTCTTCGAAGCGATCTCGCGCGGTATCGAGACGAACTGGTGATCTCGACCAAAGCCGGTTATTTGATGTGGCCCGGTCCATATGGCGAATGGGGCTCGCGCAAGTACTTGATCGCCAGCCTTGACCAAAGCCTCCGCCGACTGGGTTTGGATTACGTGGACATTTTTTATCATCATCGCCCCGATCCCGATACGCCGATGGAAGAAACTATGAGCGCGCTCGATCAGATCGTGCGAAGCGGCAAGGCTCTCTATGTCGGTATTTCATCTTACACAGTGGATCAAACTCGCGAGGCCGCCGCGCTACTGAGATCCTTGGGGACTCCTTGTTTGATTCATCAACCGCGCTACAGTATGTTCGACCGCTGGATCGAAGATGGTCTGTTGACGGTTTTGAAAGAAGAAGGAATCGGCTGCATCGTCTTCTCGCCTCTAGCGCAGGGGCTGCTGACTGACAAGTATCTGAATGGCATCCCGGCAGATTCGCGAGCGGCAAAGCCTCACGGGTTTCTCAGGCCCGAGCAAATTACCGATGACAAGATCGTCAAGGTTCGGCGCCTCCAGGAAGTGGCCGAAGCTCGCGGACAAAAGCTATCTCAGATGGCATTGGCCTGGGTGCTTCGACGTTCAGAAGTCACGTCCGCGCTGATCGGCGCAAGCCGGCCCGGGCAGATCGACGACGCGGTAAGCGCGCTTCAAAATCTCAGTTTCTCAAGTGAGGAGCTGCAGACAATTGAACAGATCCTTGCAGGATGAATTGCACACGGGCCAATGGGGTCGATATTGGTAAGGTGCCCCCTCAGAAGGAAATTGTGGCAGAAGACTGAGCGATAGAAAGGAGCCTCTTATTATGCACGTTCACATCAACTATCTCGCGGTCGTTATAGCTACGGTCGCTGCGTTTGCCCTCGGCGGCATTTGGTATTCGCCGCTACTGTTCGCCAAACTGTGGGTGAGTGCCCACGGCTACACCGAAGAGCAAGTCAAAGCGATGCGAAAGAGCGCGGGAAAGGCTTATGGCGTCTCGCTGGTTTGCCAGTTGCTGATCGCCCTAGCGATAGCGGTGCTGGTCGGCTACGTGCACCTGGTTCTCTGCGTACAAGGACTCAAGCTCGCGCTGCTCATATGGGCCGGCTTCGCTTTCCCGCTCGGGCTGATGGCCACGATGTTCACAGAGAAAAAACTCACTGTCTTCTTCATCGATACCGGTTATCAGCTTGTCTACCTGCTGATCATGGGAGCGATCATTACCGTCTGGCAGTGATGGTCGGGCTTGACCTCGTCCGTCGAAACTAGCGTCATATCGCTAGTGAAGACGTAGTATCCGTGCAAACCCGTCGAATCAGAGTTATCCATGGTCTATCGGCATTAGGAACCATAGACCAGCGATGACGCTGATTTGACGGGTTCACACGGATTCTTGTCCATTGTGCCGGATCTGATCTGTACCGAAGCTCGCTCCCTGACTAGAATAGAAGCAAGGAGGGATGCGAGATGAATTCTCAATTTCAAGAGAGCGCGCTGATCCTCGTCGACATCCAAAACGATTTCTGTCCCGGCGGCGCGCTTGCCGTGAACGAGGGTGACCTGATTGTCCCAATCGTCAATAGATTGATCCCCAGGTTTTCGCTCGTCATATCTACTCAGGACTGGCACCCGGCAAACCATATCTCCTTCAAGGCCCAGAGCGGGCCGTGGCCTCCGCACTGCGTGCAGGGCACGGCTGGAGCTGAGCTGCATTCGGATCTTGAGACGAACACAATTGCTCACTACTTCCGTAAAGCCTCATCCCCCGACAAGGACGACTACTCGGAGTTCGAAGGGAAAGATGAACAAGGGCGTTCGCTCGACGAGGTGCTCAAAGATCAGGGCGTCAAGAGAATCTATGTCGTCGGGCTCGCGACAGATTATTGCGTGCTGGAAACGGTGTTGGACGGACTCAAGTATGGCTATGAGGTCTACGCCGTGACTGACGCAATGCGAGCGGTGAACGTGGGCCCTGATGATGGGGAAAAAGCGCTGTACAAAATGGCGAGCAGTGGCGCGAACCTTGTGACTAGCGAGGTGATCGATCTCGCCGGCAGTGCTGCTATGGCTTGATAGGTTTCGACCCGCAACTCACGATTGTTTGATAACGCCGCTATCGACGACGTCGCCTCTTTGGCTGATCGACTGGAAACTCATCTCCGTTTCGTCCACCTCAATCAGCATAAACGAGTTATCCAGATCGTAGCTTGCTGCTCGCAACTCGCTCTTCATATCGATATCGCCGCGTCGGCACTTACCGCCGGCGCCGGTGATGAAATACTGAATGCCTTGTTGAGGCTTGGTGCGTTCGTAGACGTGATCGTGTCCGGCGAAGACTGCCTGCACACGGTAGCGCGTGAACAGCGGCTCGAGTTGCTCGCGCAGTTTCAGGTCCGAACCATGTTTCTTGCCTGATGAGTAGACCGGATGATGCAAAACGGCCAGCTTCCAAATCGCCCGTGACTCGCGCAATGACCTCTCGAGCCAGCCGACTTGCGACGCGTCCAGGTTCGTCGAGTCAAGCATGAAGAAATCCACCAGCCCATTGTTCCTGCTGATCGAGTAGTAGTTCGAGCCGCCCATATTGAACAGCGGATAATTCACCTGGTCGTTGCGGCCCTCCTCAACGTCGTGGTTGCCAAGCACCGCGTAAAACTTCACGCGTTCTTTTAGCAAGCCCGCGAACGGTTCCTCGAAGTGTTTTTTGAAGTATCGGCCGCTACCGTTCGGATAGATGTTATCACCGACGGCGACTACCAGATCGAGAGCCGACTTGTGATGAGCGTCAAGCATGCCGGCCGCGATCGCGAACTCGTCGCTGCCGCCCGTGCCAAAGTCGCCAACGACGGCAAACCTGGCTTTATTGGTTGGAGTTTCGACGCCGAGAACAGACGCCGGTCTTACCAGCGCTCCCGCTGTAAGCGTAGCCAGGGAAAAAATCGCCTGGCGCCGGGTCATCAAAGCAGATTTCTTCGTAGCCATAAACCTCTAACGAGCCCTCGCGTGTACTAACAATTCAAACTGATGGTGTGTGGTTAGATTATCCCTGGACGCACGCTCACGCAAGTTTTGACGGCTATTCTGAATCCGCGGCCGAAGCTGCCTTGTGCCGCTTCATCCGACGGCTGAGGCTGTAAAGTTCCACGATGAAGCGAGGGCCGCCGAGTCGCGTAGGGCACAGGTCGAAGCTGGCAACCTTGTCCGACGCCAGGCCCGCAGGAGGTGGCCATTCTTCAATCGGCATGGTCTCGAGTGTGAAGTCCTTCCAATTGTCGCGGCGAAGGATGAGCGTGTACTGCGGGTTGTACTTCTCAAAGGCATCGACGTTGAACCCTCTTCGCGTCGATCTGCATATCACCCTTGCGGAAGACGAGAGCAGAATCGTTTCGTAGTAGGTCACCAAGGTATCGCCGGCAGTCAGAGTCGTTGCCAGCACTGTGTTCGCTTCCTTCAGAGTGTAGGTCGGCTGAAACAACCAGGTTGAAATCTGAATGCCTTCGATGAAGAGGAACGCTCCCAGGAGCAACAGTGCCGCGTGACGCGCGGCCCGGCGCCTAAAGCTGACAACGACGATAGCCAGGACCACCGCAGAGCCCGCTACCAAAGTCTTTGGATCTCCGATAACCGCTAATCGCCCGACTTCTCCGTCCAGTCCCCAAAGCAGAAGCGCTTTATAGATTAGCGCCAAAGAGAGAACCGAAAACAGCAGAACAAAGACCAATCCGGAAACGGCCAGCAGGCTTCTCTTAAATCGGTAAGGCCACCGGCCGCGGCTCAGAGCTGCCGCGATCGCAACAAGCCCGGCTATGATGATGATCTTGGAGACCCAGGACCCGGCGGAATGAGGCGGCCCAAGCACGCGCCACTTAAGTTCCAAAAGACCTACGACCGGAAGCAGGAACAACACTGTGAACCAGCCCACCGCGCCCATTTGGTAATCGGCGCTCGCAAGTTCTTTAAGCCATGCCCAGCCCTTCTTCACAACACCGGCTGATATGACAACCATGAACAACAGCACCGGCAGGAATCGCCTCTCCGGTTGATAACGCGTAAGCGCAAGAAAGAACAAGTATCCGATCAAGAGCATCAAGCTGGTTATCTCCAGCTCGCCGGCGGCGCGGATCGTTCTCATCAGCCCATTCCTAGACACGCCAACGATCAGCAGGCACACCGACAATAGAGTGAGGGCTGTAACGACGGGCGCTTCTGCGTAGAACGGCGAGCCGATTAGTCTCGGTATCGAGTCGATCAGACTGGAAGGGTTTGTCGACCACTCAGACCCCGAGCCATTGGACAAATTTAGTCGCAGCCAATCGGAGAAGTTAGGCACGATGAACAAGACCGCGTAGACTGCTCCAGCCAGACCGGCGCCGGACAGAAACAACAGCACGTGGCGGCGGCTTATGGACTTCCTTACTGCGGCTGCTATGACCGCGAGCACCAATCCGGGGGCGATATAAATGGCTGTTATTTTAGCCGCCACCATCAGGGCTAACGAGACGCCGGCAAGCAGCGAGTAGAAAGAGTGTGCGCGCCTGAGAGACCATAACCAAAGCGTAAGCGTAAGGAAGAACACCAACACACTTTCAGTGAATCCTGTCCTGCTATACAGGATATGGAGATTGGAGAAGCCAAGTAACGCGCTCGCAAAAAGGGCCGCCCTTTTGCTGATCTCGCGGCGAACCAGATCAAAAACCAGAATCACAGTCAGCCACCCGCAAACCGCCGAAAGCACGCGCGCGGTGGTAAAGCTGATGCCGAATACCTTGAATGTGAAATAGAGGAGAAAGTTGTAAAGGGATGCTGAGTAGAGACCAAGATTGTATTCGTCGATCCGCCACTGACCGTAGAAGAAAGCATTGCGTGCATTGTGGGCCCACCAGCCTTCGTCGGTAATAAAATCGCGGCTGATCAGCGCCGAAGGATCGGAGTCCAAATTGACGATGCGAAGAACTAGCGCGCCGGCTAATATAACGAACACTGCCAAGGTCTCGGCAGATACTATCTTCTTCTTATCGATCATTGATCCCTCGACTCGCGCCTGTCTTCGAAAACAAGTCTGCTCACCTTAATACCGAAGCCTTACCTTTATCAACACTCGAAGACGAATG
>JADGNW010000433.1 GCA_017883315.1 Blastocatellia bacterium
CTCGCTCAAGTAATGATGCCACAATATCCGCGCGGCGACTGCTCTCCAGGGTCTCCAAGCCATGCCTATCTCTTCGAGCCTTTGTGGCGTCGGGCGAGACTTCAATCGCTTAACGCTCTGCGCAGCCGCCGCAAGCGCGAGATCTCCAGTTGGCCAGACATCAGGCCGGCGAAGCACCATCAATAGATAAACGTCCGCGGTCCATTGGCCAATACCCTTGATCTTGAGAAGCTCGGATCTAACATCGGCGTCATTCATGGTATGTAGTGCGTCGAGGTCAAGATGGCCTTCGATCATCGAGTGCGCAAGATGCCGTCCGTAAGCGGTCTTCTGGCGGCTGAATCCGACGGCCTTCAGCGTCGCGTCATCCAGATCGAGGAAACACTGCGGCGTCAGCGGAGACGCAGCGTCAAGCAGCTTGTTGTGCGCAGCCCTCGCCGAGGCAAGCGACACTTGCTGTTCGAGGATGATGTGAAGAAGAGTCGAGAAGCCGGCTTCGCGCGCCCACATCGGCGGCGCGCCGAATCGTCGGACTACACGGCCGAGATCCGGATCGCGCCGCGACAGCAGGCGAATCCCTCGGAAAAGGGCTTCGTCGTTGAGGCAGTCAAAAGGTTTGTGAAGTCTAGCCACTCTTACCGACTTGACGGCGCAATCTCAGAGCTCGACCGACTCGCCCAGAAAATGCGCTCCACTTCGTTACGCGTTAACCAGCACTTGATATGGATTGTTGATCCATTGCATTGACTTGTCGCACCCCGGGTTGTAGTCTTATTGGGAACAGAGTGTAGCTCACTCCCTTCTCAGCAGTCTGGGATCCTCCAGATCACCTGACCCGAACGGCTCACCTTCAACGGAGATCATAATGAAAGTTAGCTACTGTTTGATTCTAACGGTTTTTCTATTCGCTGGCGCGCTTTCCAGCCGCGCCTTAGCGCAGTCCTCTGACCGCGATCACCCAACTCAGGTAAAATCAAACGAACTGACTGGCGATGTGGACCCAAGCGGCAATGAATACTTTTACTCGTTTGTGGCGCGGCCGGGAGAGCTGATAATAACAGCTGACATTAAGGCCAACGGCAGAGGAGCTGGGATTAGCTACGAACTGCTAGATGAAACCGCCGCCAAGGCACTCCTCTGCTGCGATGGTGTTCAAGCTAACGGCTCCGCGGGCAGCGGTCGGCAGGTCGATAAGCTTCGATTTGCAAAACGACAAATCGTCATCCTACACCTTACGCAACCCAACTCAGGCGGTGGCACGTTCCGGTTCCGCTTTAGCGGACCTGGGGCGCCCTACCCGGATGAAACGCCACAGGGCTGAGCCCTTCATCGGTAGATCTATAAGAAGAAAGGTGCCCGCGCAGCTAGCTAATCCATGTTCTCCCCTGATGCGGTTTAAGGATTCCGTTTCTCGCAATCCGGATCATTGATGCCCATCAGCCGTTGGGCTTCTTCGCGGGCTGCGGTTCCGGCCTGCGCTCTGGTGGTTTCGGAAACGGTAAGACCGCGAGCGGCTTCGGGTGCCCCTGGTGACATTCAGTACAGTTTACGGGACCGCCGTCCTTCTTCACCAACCCCTGTGAGAACTCAGTCATCATGAACCGAGCGATCTGCTTGCGAGGAGTGTCCTCATCGAAATCGGCAGTGTGGCAGTAGTTGCATTCGACGCCCAGCGCTTTCGTGAACGCAGTCATAACCTGCATCAGGCGTTCGTCCGGCATGCCCTTCAGCACGCGTCGCCCTGCAAGCTGTTTGCCCACTGCGCCGTCAAACGGACGCGTTCTCAGAGGATTGGGCTGGCCTTTGTGACAGTCATTACAGCTTAGCGCGCTGCCGTCTTTGTGCTTCATGCCCATCGTGTAGTCGCGCATCATCAAACGCGCGACACTCTTCCGCGCGGTCTCGGCTTCGAAGGGCCGGACATGGCAGAAGTTACATTCGACGCCGAGCGCGGCGGCCATGTTGCGCATTTCCTGTATGAGCTGCGGCCGAGGCATGCCTTTGAGAATCTGCAGAGTCTCCGGTTGCGGTTGAGCCTGCTGGCCGGCCGGCTTTTGCTCTCCGGCCTGTGCCGCAGGTTGCTGAATTTGGTCTGGCTGTTTCGCGTGTATTGCAGACGCGACGACAAGCGATATGAAGCACACAGCGGCAAACAGCTTGGCCCTTGCTGTCTTGTTCATTCTTACCTCCTGAGGTCTATTCGTTAAAAGCAACTGAAAGTTTTTCGTCCGGGCACAGGCTACTAAGACTGGTTACGCGGTGCGGCGGCGCGCAAACGATCCGGCCGCCGCACTGCTTTGAAGATTGAAGCGATCTTTCGAGCTACTTCTTCTTCGGCGATTGCCAGGACAGTGCGGACGCAAGCGGCCGCGCTTCGGCAGGCATCTCGACAGTGCCGTCGAGCAGAATATTCCGCGCATCGACATCCTTGCCGTAGAAGTCCCGATTGTCATCCTTGTCGGATCTGAGCGTTGCCCCGTCGAGCGAAATGCCCGCGAACAATCCCTTGGCGCGCGAGTACGTGAGTATCTCGGCGTCCAGTCTTATATTAGTTTGCGCTGCCGTTTGGCGGCCGACCGGTCCGGCTGCCGCGGACGCATCGGCTCCAATGGTGAACTTGTCACCGATCAGTTTTTCGACCCCTTTTTGATTCATGAACAGCATCACTACATCTATCTGTGTGAACCCGATCTGGAAGCCAATGCTGCCGCCCTCGATGGTGATGAACGACGGCGCGGTCCAATTTCGGTCTGGCTTGCGGCACATAATCAGGCCCTTGCCGTACTTGCCGCCAAGCCCGAGCCCGCCCTTCTTCAGTCCAGGAACAATCGCTATGCACGCCGACTTGTCCAGCAAGTCCCCGGGAATACCTTTATCCGGGGTCTTCATGATTTCCTGAAACACCTCGGTAGCGCGGCCCAGTCTTTTAACTTCGTCGCCGCGGTCAGCAGTCAGCACCGCTGACGAGACGAACAACAACAGAAGAACGGAAGCTAGAAATGATTTCATCTTGTTGCACCTCTGCGTGAAGTGATTTGGTGAGAAGCGTCCACATGCAGCCGGCTGCGTTCGTGTGCTGCGCCATCATAATACATTAGCGCGCTTGGGGGCCGCCACTCGTTCGATAATGTGCGGAGCTTCGTTTCAGCAACGAATCGTTCGGCGCTCCCTCACCCAAAGCTCACCATCAACTCACGGCCAAAGCTGAACTGCGGCCGCCGCCGTTGCTTTAGAGCTTTCGTTCCAGTCTGTGAAAGCGCCGTTACAAGGATAGGCATCGCAATCGTCGGATCACACAAAACCGAAATAGTCTTTGCGTCTTTCGCGACCCGGCCCCACGTTTGAGCCTCTTCGAAACTTCGTCCCGATGTCGCGCTGCCTTCGGGCAGATCGAGCCCAATCTGCAAGCCATACTTGTGGCCGCGTATCGTCTGCTTGATGATCGAGGCGGTTACTTCAGTTTGTTGCACGAAGCTCTTCGGTGGGCCGCCTCCAAACAACACAACCGACGTGTTGACCGAGCGGGCCATGATCTGCGCTGCTTCGACAACGTCCTGGATGATGTCGAATTGAAACGGGTTCTTGCGATTCACGCGCGAGGTCGCAATTCCGACAGCGATAGCGGAGTCGGCAACGCCCGGGCAAAAGACCGGCACTTTGGCTTTGTAGGCTGAAGTGAGGATCCCATCCTCGGTCGCAATTTCGGCAAGCTCGCGGCCAAGCAAATGCAGGAACTCGCGCGTGGAGTATGGACGCGAGTGATCGACGGTGTTGGCAAAGTTACCGACCCATTCGTCCGCCTCGCGATATTCATGTTCACTTGCCAGCGTATCGTAGAAGCGTCCGACCTGAGCCTCTTGAAGCTCCTCGTCCGTCATATCAGGCATCGCCTGGTAGTGATACCGCCCCAGCGTCTCATGAAGATCGTGAAAAAGATTCGCGCCGGTCGACACGACGACGTCGACGAAGTGGTTCTTGATCAAGTACGAGATGAGCCGCCGCATTCCGGCTGCCACCAGCGCGCCGCTGAGTCCCATAAGAACCGTCGAGTTGTCTTCAAGCATCTCCAGCCAAAGGTTGTGAGCATCCGCCAGCGCCCGCGCCTGAAATCCGGCGCCTTCCATTTTCTGAAGAATGCCCGCCACCGACCGATCTCGATCGATCTGAACCGGACGAGTGGGTACGGTTAAATACTTTGAGCTCTTTTGTTTTCTCATCATTACAGTGTCGTCCTTAGCCCGTGGTCCGTAGTCCGTAGTAGTTGCAAACGGGATTATTCTCATCCGCGCAACTGACTACGGACTACGGACTACGGACAACTATTCTAAATATGTGTACCGGTTGATATCCGCCTGATATTGCTTCATCAGCGAGTCGCCCTCTCCTGCATCAAGCAAGCCGCCGACGACGCGAGCGTTTATCATCCGCTGCATGCTTTCCCACGCCTGGCCTTTGTCGTAGCGCGCTGCCTGGAGCATGTCGCCGACGCGGCTTCCCTGCACTATTTTCTTGAGGTGGTAGCGCCCGTCGGTGTCTATTATCACATGCGCTTCGTTGGGCCGGCCGAATAAATTGTGATTGTTGCCCATCACCTCCTGATAGGCTCCTACCAGGAAGATCGCAATGTAGTACGGATCACCGTTGAACGGATGCAGCTCGAGTACCTCTTTCACGTCCTTCAAGTCTACGAACTTGTCGATGTGGCCGTCTGAATCGCAGGTGATGTCCACGAACGTAGCGTAGTCAGTCGGCTGTTCGTTTAGCCTGTGAATCGGCATGATCGGGAAAAGTTGATCGATAGCCCAGTGGTCGGGCACCGAACGAAAGACGGAGAAGTTGCAAAGGTACTTTGACGCGAGGATCTTCTTCAGATCATCGAACTCTTCTTCCTGCACCTTTGTCGTCTTTGCGAACTTGGACGCGCGCGCACAGACCTCCCAGAAGAGAACCTCGCCTTTAGCCCTATCCTCCAGGCTGATCAACCCGAGATTGAACTGCGTGTGAAGCTCGTCCTTGTGATCGAGCGCGTCGTGATAGTACTCGCGATAGTTCTTCGCGTTGATGTCGTCGTAAAGCGCCTTCAGCTCGACGATGACCTGGGGGTCGTCTTCGTCAACGTTGACCTCCGGTTGATCGTCGGCGAAGGTCTCTATCTCGTCGCGTATCGACGTCACAAATACCGCGTGATACGCCGTCATAACGCGCCCGCTTTCGGTCACGAGATTCGGTTCGGGCACATTCTCGTCATCGCACACCGACTTGATCGTGTAGACCACGTCGTTAGCGAACTCTTGTATCGTGTAGTTGACCGACGATTCGAATGTTGTCTTCGATCCATCGTAGTCGACGCCCATGCCGCCGCCGATGTCCAGGAACTCGACGTCGATGTGCATCTGGCGAATCTTCGAGTAGACGCGGGCCGCTTCCTTCATCGCCGCCTTGACTCGCTTGATGTCGGTGATCTGCGAGCCGATGTGAAAGTGCAGCAGCTTTAGAAGGTCGGTCATCTGGAACTCGCGCAGAAGCCGAATACACTCGAGCATCTCCGAGGGCGTCAATCCGAACTTCGCCGACTCGCCGCCGGACGAGGCCCACTTGCCCGAGCCTTTCGAGTAGAGCTTCGCGCGAATTCCGATCCCCGGCCGGATGCCGGTTTCCTGCGAGCGGCGAATGATCATCTTCAGCTCGTTGAGCTTCTCGACTACGATGATCACGCGCTTGCCAACTTGCACACCCAGTAGCGCGAGGTTAATGAAAGTTTCGTCTTTGAATCCGTTGCAAATCAGCAGAGATTCGGGAGTTTGCTCGAGCGAAAGCGCAGCGTATAGCTCGGCCTTCGAGCCGCACTCTACTCCGAAGTTGTACTTGCTTCCTTCGCGAAGAAACTCCTCGACGACCTCGCGGCGAGGGTTCACCTTCATCGGAAACACGCCATAGTGTCCGCCGGCGTAGCTGAACTCGCGCGATGCATCCTGAAACGCGCGCTGAACTTTCTTGAGCTGGTTGGTGAGAATCTGAGGGAATCGAAGCAGGATCGGAAGCTGCAGCCGGCGCGTATCGATGAGGTCGTCGATGAGTTCCTTGACATCAACAGACCGGGAATCGCCCTCAGCAGGGCGCACGGCAAGATGGCCTTTTCGGTTTACCTCAAAGTATCCTGCTCCCCAATTCTCCACACCATAGGTCTGAATGACCTCTTCCAGTGTGATGTTCTTCATCTACGCGCCTTCCCTGCCCGAACTCATGCACATGCCTTGAAAATAGATGGGCTTACAAGCTTTGAAATTTATCAGATTTAACGAAGGGGTGTCTACAACTATTTTTTTCGGGTAATGGTTCAGGTTGAGCAGCAGTATTGACTTCGACGCACCGAAAGCCTTACATGGAGCCGATATGCAAGTACTAACACCACGCTACAGCAAAGAAGAGTTTGCGCGGCGCGGCGATGAGATTTACGATCGCGATATCAAACCTCACGTTACTCAGGCAGACGAAGGCAAGTTTGTAGTCATCGACATCGAGACCGGGGACTATGAGATGGATCGTGACGAGCTAGTCGCCCATGATCGCCTTTCGTTGCGCCATCCTGATGCGCAAGTTTGGCTCACTAAAGTTGGCCGAGGCTATGCTCGTCGTCGCCTCAGCCGTCATTATCGTCCGGTTTCGAAATGATAGCTGGCTCGGTAAGTGACTCAAGCGAAGCGATCATAGGTCTTGTGGTGAGCGGGCCTGGAGGGGAGACCAATATCTATGCGGTGATCGATACTGGCTTCGATGGCTCGCTCAGCTTGCCTTCTGCACTCATCGCGATGCTTAACCTCCCGCTGCAAGGGCGCGCAAGTGCAGTTTTAGGAGACGGGAGCAGAAGCGTCTTCGACTTCTACGAAGCAACCGTCATCTGGGACGGTCTGGCGCGACGAGTCTCGGTTGATGAGGCGGATACAGACCCACTTGTGGGAATGGGACTGCTTTACGGTTATGGGTTGACAGTTGAGGTCGTTGAAGGCGGCGCTGTCGTTATTGAGGTATTGCCCTAGCTTCATACCTCGTGCCCGACCGATGTTGCGAGGGTAGCTGCGCACACGAGACTCACACCTGCGAGTCCTCGGTAAGGCCATTTGCAACTGATCACGGCTCGGCATATCTTTGTGTCAGGCACTAGAACCGAGTCGAATAAATCCCCGCGTGAGGAGTTCGTATGCAAAGAATCTCAGAGCTTCACGTCAACGGAACCAGACAGAAAATCGATGCAGACGCCGATCGAAGCCTGCTCAGCGTCTTGCGAGATGACCTGGATCTCACCGGGAGCAAATACGGATGCGGTGAAGGACAGTGTGGCGCTTGCACCGTGCTCATCGACGGGCAAGCGACCCGCTCGTGCATAACCAGGCTGAGCGCTGCTGCCGGGAAAAAGATCATCACAATTGAAAGTCTGGAGAAGAACGGCCGCCTGCATCCGCTTCAGCAAGCCTTCCTCGAAGCAGACGCCTTCCAGTGCGCTTACTGCACTTCAGGAATGATCATGTCCGGCGTCGCACTGCTGAGTAAGAACCAGAATCCAAGCGATCAGGAGATCGTGCGGTTCATGGAAGGCAACATCTGCCGCTGTGGGACCTATCCTCGAATCGTTGCAGCCATTCGTAAAGCCGCGCAGTCGATGAAGGGAGGTGGACGATGAGCAAGCACCGCGTTATCGACGATTCTTTCGAGCCTGAACGCTATGAACTCCAGGGCGAGCCGGCTTACCAGTTCAACTTCGAGATCGAGCGCCGCGACTTCTTCAAGCTGCTGGGTGGCGGACTGGTGTTGGTCTTCACGCTTGACGCCTTCGCTTCTCAGGAATCCGGCAGGCAAGCGGGCGAAGCGGGACGACGCCAGATGGGCGCCTCGACGCCGAAAGAAATCGGCGGCTGGTTGCACATCGCAGAAGACGGCTCGATCAACGTGTTCACCGGCAAGGTCGAGGTCGGCCAGAACATCCGCACCTCATTGTCTCAAGCCGTAGCCGAAGAACTGCGCGTGCCCATCGCCTCTGTGCGTTTGACTATGGGCGATACCGATCTGACTCCGTTCGACATGGGGACCTTCGGGAGCCGAACCACCCCGACGATGGCGCCGCAGTTGCGCAAAGCGGCAGCAGCCGCGCGGGAGGTTTTGATTGATCTCGCCGCCGCAGAGTGGAAAGCAGACCGCAGCTCGCTCACAGTGAAGGATGGAATGGTAATCGACGCGCGGTCGAAACAGTCTGTTGCATTTGGCAAGCTGACCAAAGGGCAAAAGCTTCTGAAAGTCATCCCGGATAACATCTCCACAACTCCCGCAAGCGAGTGGAAGATCGCCGGCAAGTCAGTTCCAAAGGTCGGCGGGCGAGACTTCGTGACTGGTAAGCACCGCTACGCATCCGACTTGAAGCTGCCTGACATGTTGTTTGGTAAAGTAGTCCGGCCCTCCGCATTTAATGCTTCTCTCGTCTCGGTGGACATAAGAGACGCTGAAGGAACGCCCCGCGTGAAAGTTGTTCGCGACGGAAACTTCATCGGAGTCGTGGCCCCCAACGAACACGACGCGACGATGGCCGCTTCTGCGATCAAAGCCGAATGGAAGGCAGAGCCGCAGCCGCCGGCTAA
>JADGNW010000076.1 GCA_017883315.1 Blastocatellia bacterium
AAGTTGCTCGATGCCGCGTCCGTTGACATTGGGATTCGGATCTTTGACTGCTATCACGGCGCGCGCGATTTTCGCTTCGATCAGAGCCTCGGCGCACGGGGGAGTGCGGCCGTGATGGCAGCAGGGCTCGAGGCTGCAATAGAGCGTCGCGCCTCTAGCCAACGCTCCAGCGGTCTCGATAGCATATGACTCCGCATGCCTGACACCCTTGTAGAGGTGATACCCCTCGCCAACCACACGGCCGTCATTTACCAGCAGCGCGCCCACCAGAGGATTCGGACTCACAAGTCCGGCGCCTCGCCGAGCAAGCTCCAATGAGCGTTTCATAAGCAGTGTGTCTGTATCGAGCATCGTAGTTGTAGGGGCGGCTCTCCGTGGCCGCCCCTTGCCGGTAAACGAAGTGGCGCGCAAAGAGGGGCGGCCACGGAGAGCCGCCCCTACAACTCAGAGTTTGTAGCGGGCAGTCCGCGGAACTTCGTAACCTTCTACGACAAAGTTCTCAAGCCTCATTGAAGTGATTGCGGTGAACTCGAGCCCGTGATTCTCACCACGCGCCAGCTTTGGATGACCTGCCGCCGCAATCATCGCCGCATTGTCGGTCGTTAGTATCGGGCTTGGAAAATAAACGGGTGCTCCAAAGTCTCCTTCGTTCACCCTCCGCCGTAGCGCGCTGTTGCACGCCACGCCACCAGCCACGATGATCGTTTGCGGATGATGGCGCTTGACCGCTGCTCGCAGTCTGGCAAGCAACGAACGAATCACCTTGTCTTGAAAACTCGCGACCAGATCGATAATTTGCTGAGTCGGCTTGCCGCTGTTTACCACCGGCTCGATTCCCTTCTCTCTTACATAGCGAAGCACGGCGGTCTTCAAACCGCTGAAGCTGAAATCAAGATTCGGCGAGCCCATGCGTGGAATCGTGAACACAAGTTCAGCCGCGCGCGGATCGCCGGACTCCGCCAGTCGATCGATCACCGGCCCGCCCGGATAACCGAGTCCCAGCAGCTTCGCGACCTTGTCATAAGCTTCACCGGCTGCGTCGTCGCGCGTTCGCCCCAGCACAGCATAGCGGCCTTCTTCCGGTATCAGAAACAGCGTCGTGTGCCCGCCCGACACAATGAGCGCGAGCACGGGATAACGCACCGGCGGGTTCTCGAACACAACGGAGTAAACATGACCTTCGATATGATTCACGCCGACGATCGGCTTACTCGCGACCATCGCGAGCGACTTCGCAAAGCTGATCCCGACAAGCAGCGAACCGATCAAGCCCGGACCTTGCGTGACAGCTATGCCGTCTACTTGCTCCAAGGTGATGCCTGCGTCGTCAAGCGCGTTTGTTACTACCGGGGCGATGTGATTCAGGTGTTCGCGCGAAGCAAGCTCGGGCACGACTCCGCCAAACGGCGCATGAGTTTTGACCTGAGACGCGATGATGTTGGAGCGAATGATGCGCCCGTCTTCAATGACGGCTGCCGCGGTTTCGTCGCACGAGCTTTCAATTCCCAACACCAACATTCGAATTCATTCTACACGGAATAGGTCCTAGAAGTCCTATAGGTCCTATTGTCCTTCACCTCTCGCCGTAGTAGCATACGCCGCGCGGATAAGAATTTATGAAAGCAGCCATCCTTCGCGAGTACAAACAACCGCTTCAGATCGAAGAAACGGAAACGCCAACGCCCGGCCCCGATGAAGTGCTGATCAAGATCGAGGCTTGCGGCGTGTGCCATTCCGATTTGCATATCGCTGAAGGCGACTGGACCCATTTGCTTCGAATCATCAAGCGCCCGTTGATCCCCGGCCACGAAGTAGTCGGTCGCGTTGTTCAAATCGGCGAGGCCGTCAACAACCTCCAAATCGGAGACCGGGTTGGCGTCGCGTGGACTCACTGGACTTGTGGCGAGTGTGAGCTCTGTAAGGAGGGTCACGAAAATCTTTGCTCGTCACAATCCATCACCGGAGCAACCGTCGATGGGGGCTACGCTGAGTTGATGAAGGCGAAAGCCTCGCACGCGTTAAAAGTACCGGACGCTTTGAGCTCAGAAGAGGCCGCGCCACTCTTCTGTGCGGGCGTGACTGTGTACCACGCCATCAAGAAGTCCGGCATCAAGCCCGGCCAGCGTCTTGCCGTCTTCGGCGTGGGCGGTCTCGGACACCTCGCGGTTCAAATCGCAAAGTGCTTCGGCGCTCGAGTAATCGCAATTGACATCGCGGATGACAAGCTCGAATTCGCGCGCCGGCTCGGAGCGGACATCACCATCAACGCTGCGACTGACGTAGCGAAACAGATTCGCAGGCTGGGTGGCGCTCACGTTGCAGTGGTCACCTCGGCGGCGAAGGCAGCTTACGATGCGGCCTTCTACGCTGTGCGATCGAGCGGAACGTTGATGGTTGTTGGAATGCCCGCCGAAGACTTGTCATTCCCGGCGATCATGATGCGCGAGATCAGTATTATGTCCTCGGCAACAGGCACCCGCGAAGATGTGCGTGAAGTGCTGGAGCTCGCCGCGGCCGGCAAAGTGAAATGTCAGGTCGAAACTCGCCCGCTTGAACAAGTGAATGACGTCTTCGATGAAATGCGCCGCGCTAAGATCACCGGCCGCGTGGTGCTGAAGATGTAGGTGGGCCAGAGTTTACTTGGGGTTCAAATGCCTTTCTGTCTCGAGTGCGGATACAAGATTCCAGATGACAATCCCTTTTGCGGGAAGTGCGGTGCAGCAGCCGTTGAGCCTACTGCTGAGGACGCTCAAGTCGCGACCTGCCAGGGCTGCGGCGGTCGATTAAGGTCCGGGCGTCTCTACTCCGGCGATGAGCTCACCGTCGTCATGAGCGACACTGAAGAGGAGCGCTTTGTTGAAGCGCAGGTATGCGGCACTTGTGGGCGGATCCAGCTTGTTGTTGATTTCGAGACCGACGTCGAGCCCTGATCTCGAACACATCTTTTCGCGGTTCATCCCTCTTTCAAGTGCGCGTGAGATTCTTGCCAACTTGACTCCCCCTAAACTTTTCGGGAAACTCTTCTCACAGGTCGTGTGGTCGCTTGATACTCCAAATTGACTAACCGAGAAGGAGGAATCTCAATGCGCACCAACATGTCCCGCTCACTTAACCCATTCACCGCTCGCGACCAATCAAATCGGCCGGTATTTCAGCGGATGATCTCAATCATCATGTCCATTGCTGCGATGGTCATGATGCTGTGTCTTTACACGGACGCTCTCGCTCAACGTTTTCAACAGACCAATCTGGTTTCTGATGTGCCCGGACTTGCGACGACCACTGATCCCAACCTTGTGAATCCCTGGGGGCTGGCCCGAAGCGCAACGAGCCCCTGGTGGGTTGCCGACAACGGAATGGGTGTTTCGACACTTTATACCGGAGCCGGCGCTATTGTGCCGCTCGTGGTCACGATACCTGTGCCGCCAGGTGGCACCCCACCGTCAAAACCCACCGGCGCTGTCTTCAACGGAAACTCTTCGGACTTCCTCGGGGACCGATTCATTTTCGTCACTGAAGAAGGAGTAGTCGCTGGCTGGAGCACCGGCACCGCCGCCGTGTTGAGGGCGAATAATTCGGGCTCAGCCATTTACAAGGGACTTACGCTTGCGCAGGTCAATGGCACGAACTTCCTCTACGCCGCCAATTTTTTCGGTGGAAAGGTCGAAGTCCTTGATAGGAACTACATGCCAGTCACGCTCGGCCCGGGCGTCTTTTCCGATCCGCTTCTTCCAGCAGGGTACGCCCCCTTCAACGTGCAAGCAATTGGCGACAAGCTGTGGGTCACCTTCGCCGAACAGGATGAGGATAAGATGGACGAGGTGCACGGGCCGGGCCTCGGCTTTGTCGATGCTTTTACTCCAAGTGGCAAACTGGTGATGCGCCTCCAATCAGGATCATGGATGAACGCACCTTGGGGAGTTGCACTTCCGCCGGCTAATTTCTTCAATGCGGGCGGTAATTCGTTTGTGATCGGCGTCACCAACACCTTGCTCGTGGGTCAGTTTGGCGGTGGTCAGATCGCCATGTTTGACTTGAAGAGCGGAAACTTTTTTGGCTTTCTGAATGATCCGAACGGTCAGCCGCTGACGATTGAAGGACTCTGGGCCTTAAGCTTCGGGAATGGGGGCAGCGCCGGGCCCACTAACACGCTCTTCTTTACCGCCGGTATCGATGATGAGCAGCACGGGCTGTTTGGCAGTATCACACCGATCCCGTGACGGCACGTGATCCCGGTGGCTTCGGATAATGCTTCGCAGGTGGCAGCGCCATAGCACTGTACGGCGCTACCACCTTGGATATCTTCGAGAGGAGAAGTTACCGGCCTTGAGCTGGTGAGGTTATGTTCAGGCAAGGGTCCACGAACCCGGACCCTCAGGCGTTCTCAGCGATCTTCACGCTCGTCATCGAGTCTCCCGCGCGCAGTTGCTTAACGGCATCCATGCCATCTGTCACTCTGCCGAACACCGCATAGTTCATATCCAGAAACGCTGCCGGGCCAAGCGTGATGTAGAACTGGCACGACGCGCTGTTTGGATCTTGAGAGCGAGCCATCGCAACGCCGCCGGCTTCGCCGTGCTTGAGTTCGGGCGTTACTTCGAGTTTGATTCGTCGCTCGCGGCCGGTATTCGGATCGACGAATCCGCCGGTGCCATTGCCTCGCGGATCGCCGCCTTGAATCACAAAGTTCGGCTCGTAGCGATGAAACTTCAGGCCGTCGTAGAAACCGCGTTCGATCAAGTCGATGAAGTTTCCTGCGGTGATCGGAGCCTTGTCTTCGTAAAGCTCGATCGTGATGTTCCCTTTGCTGGTTTCTATGATTGCTTTTCGATTTGCCATCCTCTCTCCCTCTCTGCTGAAAACTTCAGAGACTCTAGCATCGCGGTCGAGAGCGTTCAAGTTGCCTCGACTTCGCCGCGACACTATACTCCGATGTCCGACACAACTTTAGTTTGTCGTCCTTTCACCGGAGCATCAATGACTGTCACTCATCTCTACTGTTCTTCGTGCGGCAAAGAATACCAGGCTCAACAACTGATCAACCTCTGCGAATGCGGCAAGCCGTTGATGGTCGCGTACGACCTTGAACGCGCAGCTTTGACAATGAAACGCGAGTCGCTCGGCGGACGTGAGCCGAACTTGTGGCGCTATCGCGAAGTGTTGCCCGTCGAACGCGACGAGAACATATTGACGCTCGGCGAAGGGATGACGCCTCTGATCAAGGCCGAACGGTTGGGTGCTCAGCTCGGTATGAGCAATCTGTTTATCAAAGACGAAGCACTCAATCCAACGGGTTCGTTCAAGGCTCGCGGCATGGCTGTCGCGATTTCGATGGCAAAGGAACTCGGAGTTAGAAAGCTGGCTGTGCCTTCGGCGGGAAACGCGGCGGGCGCGCTTGCGGCTTATGCGGCGAAGGCAGGCATCCCGGCTTTCATCTTCATGCCGAACGACACACCTAAGGCGAACATCGTGGAATGCCAGCAGACGGGAGCGAACGTCACGCTGATCGATGGATTGATAACCGACTGCGGAAAGATCATCGCCGAACGCAAAGCTGCCGAAGGTTGGTTCGATGTTTCGACGCTGAAAGAGCCTTATCGAGTCGAAGGCAAAAAGACGATGGGCTATGAGCTGGCCGAACAAATGAATTGGGAATTACCCGATGTGATTCTCTATCCGACCGGCGGCGGAACCGGGCTGATCGGAATGTGGAAAGCTTTCGACGAGATGGAAAGCATGGGTTGGATTGGCAGCGGCCGTCCGCGAATGGTGACGGTGCAAGCTGAAGGCTGCGCGCCCATCGTGCGAGCATTCGCGGCAGGCGCCAACGTCGGCGCGGATATTCCCGATGCTCACACCGTGGCTTCCGGGTTGAGAGTACCGAAAGCCATTGGCGACTTCATCATGCTGGACATCTTGCGCAAGAGCAGCGGCACGGCGGTATCGGTGACCGACGACGAGTTGCTCGCAGCGGTGAAAGAAATTGGCTCCGCGGAAGGAATCTTCGCCGCGCCAGAAGGCGCAGCCTGCCTGCCCGCATTGAAGCAACTGCTAGCTCGCGCAGAAGTGACTCGCGACGAAAGAGTGGTGCTCTTCAACACCGGCTCAGGAGTGAAGTACCTGGAGGCATTTCAAGAGCAGGTGGAATAGAACAATCTGCCTTTAGGAAACGACTGACCTTTGCGAGCGCAGATATTGGACCGTCTTCCAACCCAGTACGGCAGCGACAAAAACCCCAAGGTTTACCCAACCCAAGTTCCCGAGCAAGTCCATCAACTCTTGAACGCGGTCGCTGAAGATCTTTCCCAACATCACGTACAACGCTACCCAGAGCACTTCGCCCAACACATCCCAAAAAAGAAAGCGGCGCCACGGATACCGGGCCATCCCGCTTGTCACATTGAGCCAAGGCCCTAGCCACGTCACCAGCCACCGGCTCAAAAAAATCCCGGCGCCACCCCATCGTCTCGTGAACTCCTCCGCTTTGGCGATGCCGGATTCGCCGAATTTTCTCGCGACCGCCAGCGCAACTTTGCGCCCGCGCCATCGAGCCAGCCCGTATCCGATTTGATCGCCAAGCACCGCAGCACCGCTCGCCACCGCGATGACTTCCCACAGTTTCATCTCGCCTTGTTCGACGAAAGAACCTGCAACGACCAGCATCAGCGTTACGGGAAAAGGGACTCCGATCGACGCAATCGCGATCACCGCGAAGAGCAACCACAGACCGTAGACCAGCAGCGCCGCCAGCAATTGATCGGTGATACTCACGGCGCCCTCCCCTGATTAGGAGGACCGGGAGGACCGGGAGGCGGCGGTGGCGGAGCACCAGGCTGGCGCGCGCGGACGATCGCTTCCTGCAAGATGGCGATGACTTCATTGACTGAACGATGCTGCTCGCGAGCTATCACTCTGATGGGCCGTTTGTCGTGCGGCAGCCGCTCCATCCCGAGCGCCTCGTACAGCACGGGCGGCGGCACATGGTAGGAGTGTGCGACGTAGCCTACGTTCATCCATGCGCGAATGGGTTCGTCGCGATGATGAGACCAGTAAGCAGCGTTGCGAACGGCGCGGAACGCATGCAGCCCAGTGAACGCTGAGACCAGAAGGAACGCAGCAACAACCGACCACTGCTGCCAACTAAAGCCTTTCAGTCTCTCGACGAGCTTATGCACATTCGTATTATTACCGATAGCCGTTCATCTGTCTTCTTGTAACTCGGTCGCGCAGGAAATCAACCCTCGTTGAGTTGCAACAGTCACTAACCGAACAGCTCGCGATCCACGCTCTTCAAGTCGTTCGGGTCGAAGTAACGCGCGGCCCATTTGTCAGTTGTCGACAAGAACCAGCCCGCATTGACCGCTTGCTGTTGCTTGGAAGCGGCCTTGATTTTGGTAGGCGCGACCTGCGCCTTGCTCGCGCTGCGGTCCAGAAAGTCGAAGTGGTCCACCAGCGAGAGAGCTTCAATCGCGAAGACGGTAGCGATGTCTCCATCGTGAATCGCGATCAAGTTGTCGCCGTTCACCTCTTCACCTGCGAGGGCCAAGTTTGACGATCCACAGTACACCACCGGATTCTTCCCGTTGAAGCCGCATACGACAAACTTGTGATGCACCTGATGCCCGATGCCGACGCCGGGAACCTGATCGAAGGGCGGCGGCAGCTTGGTCGAGGTTGGTTTGCCGGACACCAGCACGCCGGTCTTTCTTCGCGGCGTGTATAGCTCAATGCCGCCCGGCGAATCGGAGATGCCGTAGCTGAAAATGTTTTGATCCTTGTGCAAGTCCTTAAGCGCGGGCAGCACTGGCCCCGTCCCCGTATCGAGGCCCATCACGGCAAACAACACACTGCCGTCCTTCTGTTTCTGCTCGTCCGCGATGCGTGCAGCCATGTTGTCCAGGTTTTGTTTGGCGTCCGCGTCTTGATGTGGAGAGAACGTGATGTCAGTTTGGGGCAGCCCGCTCGAAAACGAGAACACCTTGGCGGCCTCTGGTGTTTGCTTGAATTTTACGTTCACCTTCCCGTCCCACACCAACTGGAAGATCTGCGCGTATGTGGTCGCTACATTTGGGTCGTTGAAAACCAGCACGTGATTGGAGTTCACATACACACCTGTGACTGAAAAATTCGTCGAACCGGTCAACACCTTCACCGCCGAATTTCCCTTCGAAACAATCAACACCTTGTCGTGTGCAAAGCGGCCGAACTTCCCGCGCAGGATCGCAGCGGGCGCCTTCGCGGCTTTTGTAAAGAGATCTTCAAACTGGTCCTCGGGTTTTGGAGCCTTCGTGTCATGGTGCAGTGTCGCGTTGTCGAGGATGACTCGAATGCGGCCCTGCTTGGCAAGTTCCAATAGGATCTTCATGAAGTCCGGCTCATTGAGGTCGTAGGCGAACAGGTCCAGGTGCAGTTGCTTATCGTTCAAGACCTCGTTGGCGACCTCGAAGATTCTGTCGCGCGCCGTGAACCCGAGCCACTGATACTCCTGGGCGAATGTGTATTCCTTGCCGGCGTCGTTCTTGCCCGACACTTGCGACGTGTCGAAAAGCAGTTCCTTTGCTTTGGGCCGGAATATCGCCTTCAAACCGAAATGATGCACAAAGGCCTGTGATTGGGTGAAACCGCGTGTAAAGCCGGCCCCGATCTTACCTTTTGAAAACGGCCCAACGTCTATCTTAACCGCCACGCTTAGCCTTGTATCAATTTGCTGCATTGAGCCTTTGTCGTCGAAATACCTGGGCGTGACGGTATAGGTGTAGGAACCGAAGAAGGGTTTCGTACCTTCTACCTGTGAGCCTGGAAAGTGTACCCATCTGAACTTGTGAATCGGTGCGTTGAAGCTGGACGTAGGCCGAAGCTTAGGGTCCTGTGCATGCTTCGAGGGGTCTTTGAACTGAAGTTCATTCTCCAGGAAAAAAGGTTGCTTCCCTTGCGGGCTGACTTGAATAGTGAAGCCGGCGAGGTTCTTTGACTTCGCTTTCGGCAGGTTGAATGCAAGAAGCGTCTTGGCGTCGCCTTGATACGCTTTGACTGAAAAGCCGTTCTTTTGTTTGGTTGTGCTCACGGGCTCGTCCTCCATTAGTCAGAGTGGTGCTTCGTCGACCGCCGGATTCTAGCACAGTGCCGCAATGTTGGGTATCTTACTTGAAAGTTTGTGTTTGGCCTGGTGAGGCTGAATACAGGACTGAGCCTATCAACCGGATATCAGGCGCTTCGCCGCTGAAGCCACCAGGCTTTGAATCACGTTGAGCTGATCTTCGCTATCAGCTTCAAACCTCATGACGATCACCGGTTGCGTGTTGGACGCCCGCGCCAAGCCCCAGCCGTGCTCAAATAGAATCCGCGCGCCGTCGATGTCAATCACCTCGTGAGTCTTCTTGAAGTCCGCGGTCAATGTCTTCACAACATCGAATTTCTTTTCATCGGGACAATCGATCCTGATCTCGGGGGTGTTGAACATGAGCGGCACATCTCGAAGCTGACTTGAAAGCGGCTGGTCCGAGTTACTCAGTATCTCGATCAATCGCGCGCCGGCGTAGATTCCATCGTCGTAACCGAAGTAGCGATCCGCGAAGAAGAGATGCCCGCTCATCTCGCCCGCCATCGCAGCTCCCGTTTCCTTTATCTTTGATTTGATCAGCGAGTGTCCAACCTTCCACATTATCGGATTGCCGCCGTGACGTCGGATGCCGTCGAATAATGTCTGCGAGCATTTTACTTCGCCGATGAAAGTCGCGCCCGGAAGCTCTTTAAGAATGTGACGGGCGAAGATGATCATCAGTTGATCGCCCCAGATGATGTGTCCCTGCTCGTCTACAACTCCAATCCGGTCCGCGTCGCCATCGAAAGCGATCGCGAGATCGGCGTTGTGCTCGCGAACCGCGTTGATCGCAAACTGCATGTTTTCTACCACCGTTGGATCCGGGTGATGATTCGGGAAGCTGCTGTCCGGTTCGCAAAAGAGCTCGATCACTTCACACCCAAGCTCTCTGTAGAGCGCCGCGCCGATCAAACCGCCCATACCGTTGCCGGCATCGACTACAACCTTTAGCTTCCGAGGTCCGACTCTAATGTTTGATCGGATGTATTCCTGATAAGCGTGAGCTGGTTCACGCTCATGCTTCGTACCTTCCCCGCTGGCGAAATCGCGAGACAATGCCAGCCGTTTGATCTCGTTAATTTGCTCGCCGAAGATCGTGCTTCTTCCCAAACACACTTTGAACCCGTTGTTATCGGCCGGATTATGACTGCCGGTTATCATCACCCCGCAGTCCACTTCTTCGGTGAACAGAGTGAAGTAAAGCGCGGGCGTTGGCACCATGCCGACGTCGAGCACGTCGCAACCAGTCTCGGTCAGGCCGCGAATCATCAAGTCGCGAAACCTCGGAGAACTTTCGCGCGCATCGCGGCCGAGACTCGCGCGCGCGGCGCCGTTAGCTCTAAAGAAAGTGCCGATCGCGCGAGCCAGATCGTAAACGGTTTCGTCTGTTAGATCCCTACCTACCACGCCTCTGATGTCGTACTCGCGGAAGATGTGCTCGTTCATCTGATGTCCTCTTCTTTCTCACTTGTCGGGAAAAGAATTCTTGCGCAGCCGAAGGCAAAGAGCAAAGGCCAGAGAGTCCGTAGTCAGTAGTCCGTGGTCAGTAGCTACGGACTACTGACTACGGACCACGGACTCTTTGCTCTGTTCGAATGTGAACAAGAGATTCCCACAAGCGAAAAGGGCGAGCCGGCTTCTGATCGCTTGTTGCCGAATAAGCTGCGCAATTCAATTGTTTATTCTGTGACCGCGGAGTGGCACCAAACTTGGCTACTACCACGTTTCAACTATCGGCGGTTCTTTTGGCGTGGTGTTGTTTTCGTGTATGATCACACTAATCAAAAGGCCAGTGAATCGGGCAGCATCGTGTTTAAGCATACAGGAGTTCGACTATGATCGCGTTACGCAACGTTGAAAAGTTTTTTGAGTCGGGCGTCGGCAAGACCTTTGTGCTACGCCGTATTAATGTCGACATCAAGGCGGGCGAGTTCGTCTCGATAATGGGTCCGTCGGGCGCCGGCAAATCGACGCTGCTTCATATTCTGGGGATGCACGACAGCGCGTGGACGGGAGAATTCACTTTTCTCGAACAGCCCGTCCATAAGCTGGGAAAGAAGGAACGTGCCGAGCTGCGAAACAAGAACATTGGATTTGTTTTTCAGAGCTATCATCTGCTGGACAACATGACCGTCTACGAGAACCTCGAGGTGCCGCTGTCTTATCGAGACGTCAAGAAGGCTGAGCGCGAGAGCATAGTCTGCGATGTGCTCGACCGCTTTCAGATAGTAGGCAAGCGAAATCTCTATCCGACTCAGTTGTCGGGAGGCCAGCAGCAATTGGTCGGAGTCGCGCGCGCCGTGATAGCGAACCCGAAGGTCATCCTCGCCGACGAACCGACCGGCAATCTCCATTCGGATCAGGGCAAAGAAATCATGGAGCTGTTCAAGCGGCTCAACGAATCGGGCACCACAATTCTTCAGGTGACGCATTCGGAGTTTAACGCCTCCTATGGGGACCGAATCATCAAGCTCAGAGACGGCTGGGTTGTGAATGACTGAACCCAAATGTACCGTAGACTGTCCAGTCTGCGGATGATTTCCGGCCCAACTAATAGCCGGACCGCAGACTGGACAGTCTACGGTACATTTGTCCGCTTCTGAACACGACGTTCCCAGAAGCGAAAAGCGAAGTCGTTTACTGGCACCATCGCAGTTGTGGTAAGATGAAGCACGCAAGCAGTTAAGCAGGTGCGCCCCGATGGCACGGAACTTCCTTAGAAGGTGTTGGAGGAAGAATGGACATACCGCGTAAATCTGCAGCCAAGAAACGCAAGATCAAGAGAATTGTGTATGCGCTAATCCTGTTGATTGCGGTCGCGGGGATAACGGTCGGCGTTACGCGTCTGAAGCCAGCGGCGCCTAGCGCTCAAAAAGATATAATGCTGCCCGACACCGTGAAGCGCGGGAACATGCTTCGCCAGGTTCGCGGGTTGGGCACGCTGGTGCCTGAAGAAATCCGATATGTTCCTGCCCTAAGCCTTGGGCGCATTGAAAAGAGGCTTGCGCAGCCGGGGGCTCAAGTAAAAGCCGACACCGTTATTCTTGAGCTTAGCAATCCGGAGATACAGCAGGCGTTCATCGATGCCGAGTCTCAGCTTCGCGCCGCTGCCGCAAACCTCACAACTCTAAAGGTCCAAAACCAAAAGCAGATTCTCGATCAGGAAGCGACGCTCGCTCAGGCGAAATCTGACTTCAACAAAGCGAAGATGCAGTTTGAAGTGAACGACTCTTTAGGCAAGGCAGGTTTGAAGTCAAAGCTCGAAGTGGATTTGTCCAAAATCGCGGCCGAGGACCTCGAAAGCCGGGTCGCGCTCGAAACAAAACGACTGGCCAGCAACCGCGACGAAGGCGTTGCGAAGCTCGCCGCTGAGGACGAGAAGGTTCGCCAGCTCAAAGACGCGGTGCAGCTCAAGCGCAAACAACTGGAAGCGTTGAAGGTCCGCGCGGGCATCGATGGAGAATTGCAAACGGTTGAGATTCAAGTTGGACAGCAGGTCACCCTTGGTCAGAACCTTGCCAGAGTCGCGAACCCGAAACGCTTAAAAGCCGAACTCAAAGTTGCCGAGACTCAAGCCAAGGACATTCAGCTTGGTCAGCGCGTCTCGATCGACACGCGCAACGGTATCATTCAGGGCAAGGTCATTCGGATTGATCCGCACGTAGACAATGGGACGCGTAC
>JADGNW010000434.1 GCA_017883315.1 Blastocatellia bacterium
GAAAGTTTTGGATGCTGATCGACGAGGACGTGCAAAAGAAAGCGGGCGTGTCTGTGGGCGACACGGTTCGATTCAGCGTCGAGCCAATCTGTGATTCAGAGGTCGGCTTGGCCAAGGCGCGAAAGAAAAATCCGGCACATAACAAACGCGGGGTCACGTTCGATACCGTTCGTGAACTGGCCTTAGCTCTGCCCGGCGTCGAAGAGGGAACGTCCTACGGCACGCCCGCATTCCGTGTCGGCGGCGGAATTCTCGCGAGGTTTCATCAGGACGGCGAATCGCTGGTGCTCAAAGTCGAATACGCCGCTCGTGAAGTGCTCACGGGATCGCACCCGGAAACTTTCTACGTCACGGAGCACTATCGTTGTTATCCGTTGATGCTGGTGCGACTGGATAGAGTCGAGTTGAGTTTGTTGCAAGGCTTGATCGAAGAGGCGTGGCGCAGCCTGGCGCCGAAGCGCGCTATAGCGGCGTACAACGCAAGTCGTGGTTAGAACACCACAATTGCCGTGCCCTCTATGGTGTTCGCCAAGTACTTTGAACGACATCTCTCATGACGACCAGCAGTCCCGGCCATTCGTGTTCCGAGAAATGATTCATCGCCTGCATAATTCTCTGGTGAATGCTTTGTTCATTGGGCTGCTTCAATCGCACGACTAGAATCCCGAAGTGCTGTTCATCGCGGCGATGACCGAATCCTTTATCGGTAGTAATCAACAGACGCTCTTCAGTTTGCACTCTAGCCCACAGCAGATCGTCAGGCATACCCTGATCGGCTGTGCCACGGATATCCAGCACATCGTGTCCGGTTCGTCTCAGTTCGTGAACGGTAACGATAGGGATGTTTTCGTCTACACAAATCTTCATGCAGTAGGGGCGAGTTCTTCAATTGGCGTGACCTGCTCTTCGGCAAGCAGTGCCGCGTATTCCAGACAAGCATGGATATCAGATTCCTCGATCGAAGGATAAGCCTTGAGCAAGCTGACGATAGAATCGCCGTTAGCCAGCATCCCGAGGATCTGAGCGACAGGAATCCGCGTGCCTTTGATGCAAGCCTGTCCGTGACAGATCTTTGAATCAATCGAAATTCTGTCGTGCATGTAGAGTCTCCGGTGAAACACTAAGGCCTTTGCGAAACAACGTCAACCAACTTAGTCATCCGCTAAAGCCTTCGGGTTCATCGGCGCTTGATCTCTTTCGCTCCGCGAATGACAATAGCCACCTCAGAGATCAACTGAAGGAGTCGACAAGATGGGAACCAAAGATCCGCGTGTGGACGCTTACGTTGCGAAGTCGGCGGACTTTGCAAAGCCGATACTGTCTCACCTCAGAACGCTGATTCACGAGAACTGCCCCACCGCCGAAGAAACGATGAAGTGGAGCTTTCCGCATTTCATGTATAAAAGCGCCGGCGACGGAAAGTCTCGCGTGCTTTGCAGCATGGCTTCTTTCAAGCAACACTGCGCCTTCGGGTTCTGGTACAGCGGTGGCTGGATAATGAGCGACGAATCTAAGCCCTCCTCCGAAGGGATGGGTCAGTACGGCAAGATCACGAGTCTTGCGGACTTGCCTAAGGACAAGGCGTTGATCAAACAGATCAAAGCAGCGGTCAAGCTTCACGACTCCGGCATCAAACCGGCGGCTCGCACGAGATCAACAGACAAGAAAGAATTGGAGATTCCGGATTACTTCATTGCGGCTCTCAAGAAGAACAAGAAAGCGCTGGCTACATTCGAGCAGTTCAACTACAGCAACAAGAAGGAGTATGTTGACTGGGTTACCGAAGCGAAGACCGATGAGACTCGCAAAAGGCGACTGGAGACATCCGTTGAATGGATGTCCGAGGGAAAAGCCAGAAACTGGAAGTACCAGAAAAAGTAAGCGCACGTGTAGGGGCGGCCCTCCGTGGCCGCCCTCAATCGAAGGGAAATGTATTTCGCAATCAAAGAGGGGCGGCCACGGAGGGCCGCCCCTACATGCATGAAATAACGGGCGCGATTCAAGGCTTACTGATCACTTCAAACACCGGGTAGCGTGAAGCAAGCGGCTGAAAAGCTTCGACCGGCGAGCCGGCTTGAACTGGAAAATATCTCTGAACTGTCTTGCTGTAGCGGTCGAGATAGTCCTTCAGAATGTCCGGCTTTGCTTCGTCGAGCACGGGTCGCAACAAAACCTCTTCTCTTCGCGGCCCTCGCACCAAACTCGCTTCGCCGCTCGCAATAACATTTCTCACCCACTGAGTATAGCCGCGCGGAGCAACGAGATACTTCTTGCCACCATGCTCGAGTAGATTTACAGGCGTCGAATAAGTGCGCCCGGTCTTGCGGCCTCGAACTTCCAGCAGGTAGTTATGCGACAAGCCGACGCCAAGCCTGATCAGAAGCCCAAACGCGCGATTGAAAAAGCGATCGATAGCAGCCGGCTTAGCGAATTGCGTTGAAGACTGTTGCGGGGTTTCCATGTTGAGTTCAATTATACAAGCTGGGGTCCGTATAACGAATTCTCCGGTAATGGTTCAGTTCGTCTTGCGGGGGAGAAGGAACCGCTGCTTCACGCTGCCTTCGGTGCGCTGATCAGCGCAGATCAGCGAAACAACGTCAGCGCAAATCAGCGGTTCCTTCTCCCCTGGTCAAGGTCGCTCAAGGCAGATTGAACCATTACCAATTCTCCGGTTAGCTTGCAATCCCAACGCACGCTTTGATAACCTCCGAAGCTGGTCAGGTAGTTGGCCGGCATCACTCGCGCAGCGCAACGGAAACAGAACGACGTTGAGCTGAGCGAATCAAAATAACCTGCAATATCGAGGTATCACGATGCTGGCTGGCGAAATTCCCGAGGCTCTAACATTCGACGACGTTTCTCTCGTTCCCGCGCGCAGCGGAGTCCTTCCGACTGAAGCTGACACGACCACTCGTTTCACCCGCAACATCCCGCTGAACATTCCGATAACGTCGGCGGCGATGGACACGGTCACTGAATCGCACCTTGCCATCGCAATCGCGCAGCAAGGCGGCATCGGCGTCATTCATAAGAACCTCTCCATCGATGAGCAGCGCGATGAAGCCGACAAGGTGAAGCGCAGCGAGTCGGGCATGATAGTTGATCCGGTGACGATGACTCCCGATCATCCAATCTCCGACGCGGTCGAGGTGATGGAGCGCTATCGAATCTCCGGCGTTCCTATTGTTGAGGCGAGCGGGCGCTTGGTAGGTATTCTCACAAATCGCGACTTGCGGTTTGAGACCCGGCTCGACCTGCCGATCAGCGAGGCAATGACCAAAGAGAACCTGATCACTGTGCCGGTCGGCACCACCCTTAACGAAGCCAAGGCGATACTTCAACGCCATCGAGTCGAGAAGCTGCTTGTCGTCGATGACAACTACAGACTGAAAGGTCTGATCACGGTCAAAGATATTCAAAAGGCAATCAGGTACCCATTGGCGGCGAAGGACGGATTCGGCCGGTTGCGTGTCGCAGCGGCGGTAGGCGCCACCGGTGATTTCATGGAACGCGCCGAAGAGTTGATTCGCGCTCGCGTCGATGCTCTGGTGATTGACACGGCTCACGGGCATACGGAGAGCGTCATTTCCGCTGTTAAAAAGATCAAGGCCAAATTTCCGGAAGTCGATCTCGTCGCCGGCAACATAGCTACTGCCGAAGCGACCCGAGACCTGATCTCCGCCGGCGTGGATGCGGTAAAAGCGGGAATGGGTCCCGGCTCGATATGCACGACTCGCGTTGTGAGCGGAGCCGGCGTGCCGCAGGTCACCGCGATTCTGGAGTGCGCGCGCGCGGCTCGCGGATCAGGCGTGCCGGTGATCGCTGATGGAGGAATCAAGTATTCCGGAGACATCAGCAAGGCCATTGCGGCCGGCGCGGACTCGGTGATGATAGGCTCGCTGTTCGCAGGAACTGATGAAAGCCCGGGCGAGATCATTCTTTTTCAAGGCCGGTCTTTTAAGACTTATCGTGGGATGGGTTCGCTCTCGGCAATGAAAGAAGGCAGCCGAGATCGCTACGGCCAGGCCAGCGAGTTTCAAATGTCCAAGCTCGTGCCCGAGGGCATCGAAGGACGGGTTCCACACAAAGGTCCGCTCGGTTCGCTGGTCCATCAACTGGTTGGAGGACTGCGAGCCGGGATGGGCTACTGCGGGTGTCGCTCAATCGCGGACCTTCACGAGAAGGCGTGCTTCATCAGAGTGACGTCTGCCGGCTTGCGCGAGAGTCACGTTCACGACGTGATCATCACCAAAGAAGCGCCAAATTACCGGATCGAGTGATGCGTGAAAGGTGATAGGCCCTATAGGTCGCATTGGTCCTATTGCCACGAATCGCGTTTCACGAATCACGTTTCACGCATCACTTCTCTATGCCCCTCGACGTCAAGCGAATCTGGAACGCGTGTGGCGAAGCCTTTGACCGCTTCACCACAGCCTCGGACTCCTTCGCGGATAACATCGAGCGCCCGGCAATCGAACAACTGATCGGCAACGTCGATGGCGCGCGACTCCTGGACCTCGGCTGCGGCTCGGGCACTTACTCGGTGTCATTTGCAGAGCAGGGAAGTCACGTAGTCGCTTTAGATCTGTCGGCAACAATGATCTCGCTCGCGCAGGAAAGAGCGCATCAACGTGGCGTTGAAGCTGACTTTCGCGTTGCGGACATTCGTGCGCCGCTTCCGTTTGATGACGCTGAATTCGACATCGTTTTCACCGCAACGGCGCTGCACTACGTCGAAAACATCGGCGGCGTTATGAAAGAAGTAGCGCGCGTTATGAAGCCCACCGCGCGGTTCGTCGCCAGCGTGTTGCACCCTATGTCAACCGCGCGCTTTCCGCTGACTGGCTCGGAAGAAGTGGAGGGCCCGGACCCGTGGGAAGGCTGGTATTTCGGCTCGCCGCATAGATCGATCGAAACTCCGTGGCTCGGCTTCGGCGAAGTATCCAGCGAAGGTCGCCGCATCTTCTGTCATCATCATACGATCTCCGACTACTTCAACGCCTTATCATCGGCGCGGCTGACGATCACTGATCTGTTAGAGCCTGCGCCGCCAACGGAGTTCGCCGAAAAGAATCTGTCTCGCTACGATCAGGCGATGCGTGTTCCCGTCTTCTTGATTTTCAGGGCCGAAAAGATCGAATAGATAAATCATTCGAGAGCAGGCGTTCAGAGTACCGACTTTAGTCGGGCAGTGCACTGCGAAACAGAGGGTTGGAATCACAGGAGCACTGCCCGACTAAAGTCGGTACTCTGAACGCCTGCCTTTAACTCTGTTCTTGCTCCGTGCTAGATTCCAGGCATGGCGCGGAACTTTGCTAGAGGCTGCGCAGTATCGATCGTCCTGGCCCTCGCACCCAACGTCGGGCACGCCCAGGTCTCGCAACCGGCCATATCCCCCGTTGAGAATGTCGAGAATCTTCAGGTAGTCGCGCAGCAACAGAGCGCCCGAATAATTTCGCTGCTCGCGCAACTCGCCGATCAGGCACGCGCTTCTGATGACCTTGCCTTTGCAGTGAGGGCGCAGTCTCAAGCCGCTACGTTGCTTTGGTCGCAGGACGCCGAGCAAGCGCGCTCGATTTACCGACGCGCGTTCGAGTCCCTTGCGGCTCTGCCATCGGCGAAGCCTGGCGAGCAAAAAGGTAACGCGAGCGGCTCGTCGATCTCCGAATCTCGATCAGAGTTGAGCGCGGCC
>JADGNW010000435.1 GCA_017883315.1 Blastocatellia bacterium
ATCTTGAATATCAGATCGTTTGTGTTCGAGCGCTGTCTCACTTCTCCATTCACCGTCAGTTCAATGTCGAGCGAGTGAGGATCCGCGATCTCATCTGTAGTCACAAGCCACGGGCCGCAAGGAGCAAACGTGTCCAGCCCTTTCGCGCGGACCCATTGGCGCTCGCGCTTTTGAAGGTCTCGCGCCGTAACGTCGTTCATTATCGTGTAGCCCGCGACATATTCCATCGCTTGATCGGCACTGACACATTTCGTCTCCTTGCCGATGACGACTGCGAGCTCGGCTTCGTAGTCGATCATCTCACTCACTCGCGGCAATTTGATTTCATCGCGAGTTGCTATCAGCGCGGTAACACATTTCGAAAAGACCAGTGGGAACTCCGGAGGCTTTGCGTTCCCTTCCGCCGCGTGGGCCGCGTAGTTCAAGCCTACTGCGAGTATCTTTCCCGGCGCTACAACCGGCGGATTCAATCTGGCAGCCGAAAGCGGAATCAGCGCGCCAGTTGCTTTCAACTCACCCACGAGCGTGGGAGTGGATTCAATCGTTGCGAGTATATTGTTGCGCCACGTCAAGCCGCGCCGCAAAATGTCGAGCGCGTCTCGATAGGCGCCTTCGAGGTGCTGGAACTGAGTCGGGTCGCTCTCTGCTTCGACCCACCCACCTTTCATTTCGATGATCTCGCAATAAGCGGTCACGTCGAGGACCTCGTCGCCAATCAATATACCCGCGCGGTTCTGGCCTTCGACGCGCCCTCCGACTCGCATGGACAAGAGCTTCATCGTTTCCTCCGCATAGTCTGACGAACATCAATAATATATCAGAGTGCCGACTAAACTCAGCCGTTGAGAGTGCGAGCGTTCAGAGTACCGACTTTAGTCGGGTAGTACCTGCCATCGATGACCGAATGTACTACCCGACTAAAGTCGGTACTCTGAACGCTCGGTTCTGAACGCCCGACCTGAAGGTTGAACTCTGAACTCTCACACTCTATGCTGTCATCTTAATTTTTCTCGGAGGGCAGAATGATCATTCCGTTCGGAGAAATTCGAAGCTTAATACCACCATATATATTTAATGAGTTTGGTCAGCTCACGGGGCACTTCGTTCGGCACGATGAAATAATATGCGAATCGGGCGACGGCCGAATTAGAATCTGGTTGAACCAGGATGCGTTCAACGAGCGAGATCCTGAGCGGCTCATATGCGACTACGCTGAACGAGACTTGCGAGGAGAAATGTAGCGTAGACCGTCCAGTCTGCGCATGCCTGGACAGTCTACGCTACGACTGGAGATACCGATGAAGCTCGAACAGTTTCAGATGGAGCGGATGCAATCAACCTGGGAAAACCTCGTTCGCTACAACCTGTCTGAAAGCGGCGTTCACCCGGCCACGATTGCCGAACTGATCCCAGACGCCGCCCAGCGCGAAGCGTTGCTCAACGTCGAACTCGGTTACAGCCAATCAAACGGCACCCCCGAGTTGAGAAGAGCAATCGCGGCGATCTATCCCGGCGCAACCGAAGAGAACGTGATTGCGACGGTCGGCACCGCGGAAGCGAACTTCCTCATCGCGTGGATGCTCACCGAGCCGGGCGACGACGTTGTAATGATGATGCCCAACTACATGCAGCTCTGGGGACTGGTTCGCAGCTTTGGGGCCGAGCTGAAACCGCTCCCGCTGGTCGAAGAACTGCAGTGGGCGCCGGATCTCGACGCGCTCGAGCGGGCCGTCTCGCCAAGAACGAAGCTGATTGCGATTTGTAATCCCAACAACCCAACAGGCTCGATTTTGACGGAACAGGAAATGGAGCGCATTGTCGCGGCGGCGCGGCGTTCCGGCGCGTGGCTGCTTGCAGATGAAGTCTACCGCGGAGCCGAACTCGAGCGTGACATCACACCGAGCTTCTGGGGCAGCTACGAAAAGGTAATCATCACCAGCGGGCTGTCGAAGGCTTACGGGTTACCGGGTTTGCGGATCGGATGGATAGTCTCGACGCCCGAGCTTGTTGCGAACGCATGGTCGTATCACGACTACACTACGATCGGTCCGGGTCCAGCAAGCGACATGCTCGCGCAGGTCGCGCTGACGCCCGAGAATCGAGCCAGGCTGCTTAAACGAACAAGAAGCATTTTGAACTCCAACTATCCGATTCTGGAGGAATGGGCTGCGGCCAACGATCTGCAGTTTGTTCCGCCCCAGGCTGGAGCGATTGCGTACTTGCGGTACCATCTGGAGATTGGCTCGCTCGAGCTTGTTGAAAGATTACGGCGGGAGAAGAGCGTGTTGATCGTACCGGGCGAACACTTTTTGATGGGCAAGTACCTGAGAATTGGATTTGGTTCGAACGCGCATCATCTTCGCGAAGGGCTCGAGTTGATTAGCAGCTTCATTGAAGCGCTGTGATTCGCGAAGCAGGCGTTCAGAGTACCGACTTTAGTCGGGTAGTGCCTTGTGCTCTCGACCCCTACTATTTTGCGAGGCACTACCCGACTAAAGTCGGTATTCTGAACGCTCGCTTAACGAATCACGCATCACCCTCCCATGGAATTGAGACTCGCTTTCATCGGCTTCGGAAACGTCGCCCGCGCATTTGCTCGAATTCTGACTCACCGCGAGTCACAGCTCGCGCGAGACTACGACCTCCGATTTAGAACCACAGCTATTGCGACGGCCAGACACGGCTGCATCACCTCGTCCGACGGCATCGATCTCCTCAAAGCTGTCGATTGTCTCGAGAGTGGACGCCTGCTTGCTGAATTAGATGATTCGCTCAGCTTGCCGGATTCGGCTGTTCTTATTGAGTGCTGCAACGCCGACATATTATTCGAGACAACTCCTCTCAACCCTGTCAGCGCCGAGCCCGCGACCTCTCACATTCGCAGCGCGCTGACTCGCGGAATCCACATTGTCACGGCGAACAAAGGACCAATCGCATTCGCCTATCGTGAGCTGAAGTCGCTGGCGTCGCAGCGTGGCGCGAGCTTTCGATTTGAAGGCACCGTGATGGATGGAACGCCGGTCTTCAATCTAGTCGAGTCCTGCTTGCCCGGCGCGCGAGTGCTTGGCTTTAGCGGCGTGCTCAACAGCACGACCAACCTCATCTTAACGGGCATGGAGGCTGGCCGATCGTTTCAAGAGTCTCTTGCAGAAGCACAACGACGCGGCATCGCCGAAGCAGACGCCGACTACGACATCGATGGCTGGGACGCAGCGGTGAAGACAGTCGCGCTCGCGAATGTGTTGATGGATTCAGACTCGCGCCCATCCGATGTTGACCGCGAGGGTATTCGCGGCATCAAGCTTGAAGACTTGAAGTCGGCTACTGCGGCCGGAATAGCAGTGAGATTAGTTGCACGCGGCAAACAGACCTCCAACGGCGTAAAGCTGACTGTCGCTCCGGAAAAGGTCCCGGTGGCGTCTGTGCTTGGTTCGGTTCGTGGCACATCGAACGCGCTGGTGCTCGAGACCGACTTGATGGGCGAGATCGCAATAGTAGAAACCGATCCCGGAGTCGAGCAAACCGCCTACGCGCTCCTCAGCGATATGATAAGCATCCGCACAGGAATGAGGGCTGTGTGAACGTGATGCGTGAAACGTGACCTGAAGACGAGTCATTCACATTTCACGCATCACGTTTCACGCGTCACCGTTCACTCCTCAAACTTGCTGATCAACTCCGCGATATGCTATAAGCCTTGTTTTGCCGTGAGCGCCATTTTCGCTTCTGTAATGGCTGCTTCCGCGTGTGGCCTGAACTAAAACCGGCCAGCAAGAAATCTGACAACCCCGCGTTTCGTGAACTTGGTTGGTGAAAGGGAGTAATCATACAAACACTATGAAAGCTACTGCTGTTCTCTTAACGATACCTAAAAGACTAAGGGCAGGCGCCAGAGCTGCGCTGCGTCCTCGCACGCTGTTGATCATATCGTGCGTACTCGCGGCGCTGACCGGCAATGTTTCGTCCGCGCTGGCTCAGGCCCACGATGCTTCAAGTACTCATCAGGCCGGCGGCGAGGCGAACCTGAAGCTACCCGATTTGTCTCAGGTTAAGTTCCTTGGAGTCGATGGTCACACGCTGCTGCTCTTTGGTCTGGTGATCTGTGCACTGGGTCTATTATTCGGTCTCGCCATCTACATTCACTTGAAGAACCTGCCAGTGCACAAGGCAATGCGCGAGATTTCAGAATTGATCTACGAGACTTGTAAAACCTACCTGATCACGCAGGGCAGGTTCATCCTGATTCTGTGGGTCTTCATCGCGGCGGTGATTGTAGCCTACTTTGGCTTTCTGCATCCGGTGCCCGACCACCCGATAGCGGTGACGGTGACGATCATCATTCTGTTCAGCCTTGTAGGGATCGGCGGAAGTTACGGCGTTGCCTGGTTTGGCATACGCGTCAACACGTTTGCCAACTCGCGAACGGCTTTCGCCAGCCTCGAGAGCAAGCCATATCCGATTTATACCATCCCGCTGAAAGCCGGTATGAGCATCGGCATGATGCTGATAAGCGTCGAGCTGTTCATCATGCTTTGCATTCTGCTGTTCGTTCCGGGCGATTATGCCGGCCCGTGTTTCATCGGGTTCGCGATCGGCGAGTCGTTGGGAGCGGCCGCTCTCCGAATCGCCGGCGGCATCTTTACCAAGATCGCCGATATCGGTTCGGACCTGATGAAAATCGTCTTCAAGATCAAAGAAGACGACGCGCGAAATCCGGGAGTCATTGCCGACTGTACTGGCGACAACGCCGGCGACTCGGTCGGCCCAACCGCGGACGGGTTTGAAACCTACGGCGTGACGGGCGTGGCGCTCATTACCTTCATTCTTCTCGCTGTGAGTAACCCAACCATTCAGGTGCAACTGCTGGTTTGGATATTTGTGATGCGCATCATGATGATCATCGCCAGCGCGATTTCGTACTTCTTCAACGAAGCGATCGCGAAGGCTCGTTATCAAGGCAAGAGCGAGATGAACTTCGAAGCGCCGCTCACGTCACTGGTTTGGCTTACTTCGATTGTCTCGATCATTCTTACGTTCGTCGTGTCCTACCTGATCATCCCGACGCTCGGCGGAAACAGCACGCTGTGGTGGAAGCTTGCGATAATTATTTCGTGCGGCACCCTCGCAGGCGCGGTGATTCCGGAGCTGGTCAAGGTTTTCACTTCAACCAACTCGGCGCACGTTAAGGCGGTGGTCACATCGTCGCGCGAAGGCGGAGCATCGCTCAACATCTTGTCGGGGTTGGTTGCAGGCAACTTTTCGGCATATTGGCTTGGCATCAGCATCGTCGCTTTGATGTCTGTTGCTTTTTACTTCAGCACACTCGGGCTGGGTGCGGCAATTCCCGGCTCGACCACTCTGATCATGCTTGCGCCTGCCATATTCGCGTTTGGCCTCGTGGCATTCGGCTTCCTTGGGATGGGACCAGTCACCATTGCAGTTGATTCGTATGGACCGGTTACTGATAACGCACAGTCAGTTTATGAGCTGTCGCTCATCGAGCAGGTGCCAAATGTCGTCGAGGAAGTTAAGCGAGACTTCAATGTCGATGTGAACTTCGATCGCGCCAAGCATCTGCTCGAAGAGAATGACGGCGCCGGCAACACCTTCAAAGCGACGGCTAAGCCTGTGCTGATCGGCACCGCAGTAGTCGGCGCGACCACGATGATCTTCTCGATCATCATGGCACTCACGAACGGGCTGACCGCCAACACGGATAAGCTGTCGCTGCTGCACGCCCCGTTCTTTCTGGGGCTGATCACCGGCGGCGCCATCATCTACTGGTTCACCGGCGCGTCAATGCAGGCAGTGACGACCGGCGCGTATCGCGCGGTCGAGTATATAAAGGCAAACATCAACCTGGAGAGCGTCGAGAAGGCGTCAGTGGAAGACAGTAAGAAGGTGGTGCAGATCTGCACGCAGTATGCGCAGAAGGGAATGTTCAACATCTTTCTAACCGTGTTCTTCGCGACACTAGCCTTCGCCTTCGTCGAACCGTTTTTCTTCATAGGCTATCTGATTTCGATTGCCGTGTTCGGCTTGTATCAAGCGATCTTTATGGCTAACGCGGGCGCCTCCTGGGACAACGCAAAGAAGATCGTCGAGGTCGAGCTGAAACAGAAGGGCACCGCGCTTCACGATGCGACCGTCGTCGGCGATACGGTTGGAGATCCGTTTAAAGATACATCGTCCGTAGCGTTGAACCCTGTGATTAAGTTCACTACATTATTCGGGTTGCTGGCGGTCCAGCTGGCGGTGAAGCTCACGATCGACGCGGGACCGATGGTCAGCCATCTTCTGGCCGCAGGGTTCTTCATCGTATCGATGGTTTTCGTCTGGCGCTCCTTTTACCGAATGCGCATCGGAAGCTAGGTAGGAGAACGATCCGTGAAACGTGATGCGTGATTCGTAAGACGCGGACTTTGATCACGTTTCACTGTTCTGGTTGCTATGATCGAACGCTTGCGGTCATAATTGACTCACAGAATCGGAGATCATTAATGGCAGAACGAGATAAAGTTATTAAGAGCGGCCAACTGACCTTGCCGCGCCTTCTGTTTTTGGTTGTAGTCGGGGGCATCATCGTATTCACCGTCTACTCCGGCGGAGTTTTCTTGAGCATTGGTTACTGGCTTCTGACTCTCGCCATCTGCGGGCTCCTCTATCTGATTGCGATAGACTATGGCATCAAGATGGATAAGATAAATCCCGCAGGACAACTCGCTCAGGCAGCAGCCACTCCGGATGTCAATACGGTTACGACTCCAATCGCGAAGGCCGTCGGCGAAGTGCGGCCCAAAAAACGAACCGGCCGGCCAGCCAAGCGCAGGCGATGAGTTGAGCGAACATTAATAAACCTGCACGGGCGTCCCTCCGGGGGCGCCCGTCGTTGCTGAGACGCTCTTGGCGCGAAGGGCGGCCGCGGAGGGACGCCCGTACAGCTTTGCGACGGAATCTGGTACGCGACCGCTCTTCTGCTAGTCATAACAATTTCGATGCTCGCATTCTTCACGCTAAAGAAGTGGCTTTAAGCGTTACG
>JADGNW010000436.1 GCA_017883315.1 Blastocatellia bacterium
AACACTCCACCTCGTGAGTTCGTTTGACGATCATCGCTTCAACCCTGGCGTGTTGAATCTGGAAGACCGAATCGCGAAACCGGTGCAAGAAGATCTGGCGTCGCGCGGCCACAAAATAGAAATGCAGGCGGCGTGGGGCAATCCTTCAGCGCCAACGGTCATCAGGTTCAACAGCGAGTCAGGCGTGATCGAAGCAGGCGCCGACCCACGCCGCGGAAGGTACGCGATTGCGTGGTGAGCGATTCGCCAAGCAACGAATAACAACCTTTGAAAAGAGGTAGCTGCGTGGTAGGTTTGATTTAAGGAACCAAAGATATGGCGGCTAAGCTTGAGCCTATTTTGACGATAGCGGATCTGGATTCAATGCCCGAAGACGGAAACCGCTACGAACTCATCGAGGGGGAACTATTCGTGTCTTGCGCGCCCAGCTTAACGCATCAAGGGATTGTGGTTAGTCTCTTATTCTTCTTCACGCAGTATCTCCGCGAGAACCCCATCGGAAGCGTCTGGCCTGGACCGGGAGTGATTTTCAGCGACTTCAGCGGAGTGATTCCTGACGTGATCTATATAAGCAACGAGCGGCAGAAAGAGATAGCCACCGGCGCCAGAGTTTCGGGAGCACCGGATTTGATTATCGAAATACTTTCTCCCGGAGCCGAGAACGAGCGGCGCGACCGGCACGCCAAACGTCAGCTCTATAGGAAGTACGGCGTTAAGGAATACTGGATTGTCGATCCGGAGAAGCGCGCGATTCAAATCTATCGCTCGAGCAAGCTCAGGTTAGTCGCGACGCTTGGGATGAGAGACGAAATAACTACGCCATTGCTTCCAGGTTTTAGCTGCGCAGTAAGAGAGATTCTTGGATAGACTACTTCATACTCCACAAAGCGGTCGACGCGAGGACAATTCGGCGCCGAATCAAATGACTCTGCCTGAAGGCGCCGTAATCGAGATAGCGCAGGTAGAGCGACTTTCCGACTACAGACTGAGACTCAACTTCAGCGACGGCGCCACGCGCGTTATTGACTTCGAGCCGTTTCTTACCAACTCGCCAAACTCTCTGATCCGCGCGTACCTCGATCCGAAGAAATTCGGCGAGTTTCGGCTGGAGCACGGAGATTTGGTTTGGAGTGATTTTGGCTTGTGCTTCCCGATTGCGGACCTGTATGAAGGCAGGCTGTAGCTTCTGAATCTTGCGCGTTAGCCACGAACGACTCCCGCTCTCGAAGTCCTTGGTATGTCTCCAATTCAAATCCTCAAGCTTGTCGGGTTCGCCACGGGCGCAACGCTTCACCTCTACATCACGTGGCTGATTTGGAATCGACGGCTCGGCTCACGCGATAAGCTCACTCAGCCCGTTCGATTGATTAGCGTGCTCAATCTCTGCCTTGGCGTGTGGTTCCTCGGGAATCTGTTCATCACTTTTCATGAGTTGCTGCTCGGGTCCGCGCGGCTTACTGTCCTGTTGCGCGCCTGGGATACGCTGGCGATGACTGGAGTCGCTCTGCTTCCCGCAGCGTTGATTCACGCGCACGTCGGGTTTTGGGCTTCGCTCGACAATTATAAAAACCTCAAGCAGCGGACGGTCAAGCTTATCGGTGCCGCGCTCTATCTGCCGATGATTTTCCTGCCCTACGCGATCTATCGGATCAACACCGGTGACTACCGCCCATACATGCTCAAGCTGCGTGTATTGTTGATTCCTTACTCGATCTGGTATCTGCTGGTGATGATCGCGTCGGCGCTGCTGTGCTGGTCGATGAAGGATCGCCTCGACTCTCACGCGGTGCGCGAGCGAGCGTTCTTCAAGCGGGTGGCAGTCCTGCTGGTGTTGAACGGCGCATTCGAGTTCGTCGTCGTCGCTCTCTTACGATCAGGCCCGAATGATTGGCCGTGGATACTGTTTATTCTCTCGTCGCTCTTTCCTATTTTCTTCGTCGCCTATCACGTCTATCGCTACAAGCTGGTAGATGTAGCCGTCAAAGGGAGTCTCGTATACGCGATGTTCGCGGTCGTTTTCATCGCCGTCTACACCTACGGCGTGAGGCGACTGGATCAATTTCTTGTCGATCGGTTCGAGATCACACCCGGGGTAGTCGAGGTCATTCTCATCCTCGGGATGGTCGCCCTGGCCGGTCCGCTGATGCGAGTGTTTGATCGCGTGGTCGGGAAACTGTTTGCAAGCGAGATCGGTTTGTATCGCGACGTCGTGCGACAGGTGTCTTCGGGGGCTGAGGGATTCGGCGAGCTGGCGTCGCTCGTGCGCTACACGGAAGAGACCATCAAACGAGGGCTCGATGTAATGAGTGTTCGCATAGTCCCGATTAATACGACTGTCGAAGGAAGCGAGCATCGGCTCGCCGAAAAAATGATCGCGTGGGAAGCGGACGTGATCGAAACGGACGACGACCTTGAAGCGATCGGCGCAACTGTCGCTTATGCGCTCAGGCGTGAGGCGTCTCTTGTCGGACTGATGCTGATTACTGCCGAACCTCACTCGCTGACTTCTGAGAAGCGCTCGATACTGGACGTGCTTGCCTCGCAGGTTGCGGTAGAAGTCGAGAGCTGCCGCCTTATCGAAGAAAAGGTGCAGCTCGAACGCGAGCTTGCCAGCCGCGAACGCCTTGCGGCGCTCGGACAGATGGCCGCACAGGTCGCGCACGAGGTGAAGAATCCGCTCTCTTCAATCAAGTCCATCGCGCAGGTGATGCTCGAAGAGAAAGCTCTAGGCGGCTATGAGCAGGACTTGAGCTTGATTGTCAGCGAGATCGACCGGCTCAACCGAACCGTCTCACAGTTGCTGGCGTTCTCGCGGCCGAGCCACGCTGACTCGCAGCCCGTGCAGCTCTCTGATCTGATCAACGCAACGGTGACGCTTGCGGGGGGCGAGGCTAAAGAGCGTGGCGTTGACTTGCGAATTGAATCCGAATGCAACGTCACGCTGACCGGGGTGCAAGCGGGCGCGTTGCGTGAAGCGTTTAGCAATCTCGTGCTGAACGCGGTGCAAGCAACCGAGGCCGGCGGCAAAGTAAACATCCAAGCCAGCGTCCAGACCGCAGGGGCAGACGCGCGCGTTCGCACTGCTGACTCTACAAGCGCTATCCTCGTGCTCTCGGTAACCGACACCGGACCCGGAATTCCTGCAGAGGCGCAACAGCGAATCTTCGAGCCGTTCTATTCAACGAAGTCTCGCGGCACGGGACTTGGGCTTGCGATCGTTCAGCGCCGGGTGGTCGAGATGGGCGGGTCCGTCGAAGTTATGAGTCCAGTCGAAGACAGTCACGGCACGATGTTTAGTTTGGTCGTCCCTTTGGACTCGTGAGGCCGCAAGAAACAAAGCGCTAAACGAAGGTTCGCGCGCCGTTGAGCACCGAAAGCCGAAACGAGGAGAGCGGCACTTTCATCCTGCTGATGCCGCAGGAAAAAAGAAGCCGTCCAGTACACACCATGAGTATTACTAACGAGCCCGCGCCGCTTAAAGATAGAGAACTCTGGCTGGGCCTCATAGAAGCCAGGCCTAAGAGCGGTGATATTCTGGTAGATGCGAAGGGAGCCTTCGTACATATAGTAACGTGGGCATCTGATGCAGAAGAATACCGACGCAATGCCGACTTGGCTCTCGGCGAATTGGGCCTATTTGTAGTGGAGATCGAGAGCCCTGAACCTGTCGCCGAGAGAAGAATGAAAGGAGTAACGTTAGAAGAAGAGGTCGAGGATATGATTGCTCGGGCGCGGGATATTCCCAATGCAATCATATACGGCACCTTCCACACTTGGGAAAGAGACCCTGCTTAAGTGGGTCGGGATGGATGTGGCCTGCCCTTGTGTATTGCTTATGCATCTTCCATCGTTCAAATACCATCCTGATCCGGTTGCTACCGGTAGCATTGAAGTAGTCGATATTAGGTGTTCGTCCTGTTGTGAAGACCGCTGCATGATCAGAAGAACCGATCAAAGTGTGTTTGCTTCGAGATGCTGACTTGGCGCTAACAAGTATTAAGCGCTGCGGCGGCGAACCAGGCGCGTCGTGAACATCGCGGCGCACCAAATCAGGCCCGAGGTTGCCATTATCGCCCAACCGAAGTTCTCGACCAGCAGCGAGAATCGCCCGACGATGCCCCCTACCAGCCACGCGCTGAAGAACGTCATCGCCGCAAGCCGCCTCGCCCACCTCACCTGATTCGATATGCGTATGCGGCGAAGCTCGGCTTCCAGGAACTCGTCGTCATCCATCAGGCGCCCGTAGTAACGAGCTTCGCGATCAGCCATTCTCGCGAGCGCCAAGTCGGTGCTGGAAGCAGCCGCGTTGTAAAAATGCGCTACGTGAGCCAGCTTACCGTCTCGAAGCGCAATCTCCGCCAGCCCGAGGTTCGATCGAAAGCGCGCGGGATCAAGCGCCAGCGCGCGGCGGAAACAATCAGACGCTCGCTTGAAGTCAAGCCGCTCGAAAAACGCTTCGCCGATTCGCTCGATCAAGTCTGCTTCGTCGCCTGCCAG
>JADGNW010000437.1 GCA_017883315.1 Blastocatellia bacterium
AGTGAGTGACCGTGGAGTAACCGACGAAAAGCTCGGCGAAGTGTATGGCTCGTTGGGGCAGGCTTATCACGCTTACTCTTTGGTTCCGCAAGCCGAGGAATGCTATCGAAACGCTCACCGGCTTATCCCGGCCGATTTTCGATGGGGCTATCTTCTGGCGAATATTCTTCACGCGGACGGTCGTGCAGAAGAGGCTGCGTCCTACTATAAACTCGCCCAAAGGCTTCGGCCCGATTACCAGCCGGCGGCGGTCAATCTGGGAAACATTTACTTACGGCAGAACCGGCTGGATGAGGCTCGCGCCAGTTTCACGGAGGCGCTCAAGATCGATGTCAACTGCGCTGCTTGTCGATACGGGCTCGGGCAGGCAGCGCTCTCAGCTAGGGATTACAAACAAGCCGTCGAGTATCTCGAACAAGCCTTGAAGGAGGCGCCTCAAGCCAATCGTATACACTACGCGCTGGCGATGGCGTATCGCGGTCTGGGTGATATTGAGAAAGCGCGAACGCATCTGGAGCAGCAGGGACCCGTCGGGGTTCGAGTTTCCGACCCGCTGATTGACGGACTGCGGCAATTGATTCACGGAGACCGGCTTCACTTGATACAGGGCCGCAAGGCTTTTGATGCGGGCAGGTTTTCCGAAGCAGCAGACGAGTTCCGCAAAGCCGTCGCCGCCAATCCGAATGGCATTCCAGCGCGCGTGAATCTGGGAGCGGCGCTGGCGCAATTGGGAGACGTTGCTAGCGCTGTCGAGCAGTACCAGCAAGCGCTGAAAATCGACCCCAGGAATACGACGGCGCATTACAACCTGGGATTCCTTCTCGCAAAACAAAACCAGCACGAGCAAGCGATTGTTCACTTTCAAGCTGTACTCGCGTTGAATCCAAATGACACGGAATCGCGTTTTGGATTGGCTCAGGAACTAGAGAAGTCTGAGCGCGTGGAAGAGGCGTTGGTGGAGATCTCCCTGGTCGTTAAGTCCGATCCGGGCAATGAAGACGCAATGCTCGAACTGGTGAAGCTGTTGTTGGGGAAGAAACAATACAAACCGGCGCTCGAAACGCTGGAGAAGGCTCACACGCTCTTTCCCGACAAAGGACGGACGGCGATCATGCTTGCGTATTTGCTCGCGGCGAGTCCGCAATACGATCTGCGTGATGGCTCAAGAGCGCTGGCGCTGGCGAGGCTCGTTTACCAGGCAACGGATCTGGTCAATCACGGCGCGATAGTGGCAATGGCGCTGGCCGAGCTCGGCCGCTGTGCTGACGCTGCCGAATTGCAACGACGATTGATCGCCGCCGCCGAGCGAGACCGAAGACCGGATATCGTCGCAAAGCTGACGGCGGACTTGCGACGATACGAGAGTGCGAATCCTTGCCGCCCCCAGAGCGAGCTGCTGGTGTCCGATCCAGCGGTTCAACAGGAGCGGAAAAAACCGTGATTCTTGTTTAGATTGAGCCATCGAGCGAAGTTGACCGGCTCAAAGAAAAGTCGGACTATTGCTTTCCGGCGCGGACTGGCGAGCAATAGCGGAATCGGTCATCGGCTCGCAGCGTTTGCGTTGCATTGCGTATGATAGCCCGGCGATTCATAGTCAAAGGAGAGGTTCAGGGAGTTGGCTTCCGCTACTTCGCTATTCGAGCGGCGCGACAAGCGGGAGTCGTCGGAACGGTTCGCAATCTCGCAGACGGAAGCGTCGAGGCAATCGCCGAAGGCTCGGCGGCTGCGGTCTCTGAGTTTCGAGTCGCTTTGGAATGCGGGCCTTCGTACGGGCACGTTACTCAGGTTGATGAAAGCGAGATGCAGCCAACCGGACGCTACTCGGGCTTCGAGGTAGTATTTTGATAGTCAGTAGTCCGTGGTCAGAAGTCAGAAGTCAGAAGTCAGAGGTCAGAAGTCCGTAGTAGCTCGTAGTTGAACAATCAATCGGGGTCTACGAGACCACTGATCTCTGACCTCTGACCGCGGACTACGCACTAATATCAGGAGAACTTTTGTGGACAACCTCAAACAATTGATTCGAACCGTTCCCGACTTTCCAAAACCGGGAATACAGTTCTACGACATAACAACTCTGTTAAAGAACGCCTACGGCCTGCGGACGACAATCGATCGACTGGTCGAGCTTATAGACGATCCGAATATCGACACAGTGATCGGAATGGAAGCCCGAGGCTTCATCTTCGCGCCCGCGCTCGCGTATCGTTTGAAGGCTGGCTTCGTCCCGGTGCGCAAGCCTCGTAAGTTGCCTGCTGCCACTGAGTCGATCACCTACGACCTCGAATACGGCACGGACACGCTTGAGATTCACAAGGACGCGATCGGCGAAGGTCATCGCGTGATCATTGCTGACGACTTGCTGGCAACGGGCGGAACGGCTCGCGCGGTCGTGGACCTGGTTGAAAGGCTCGGCGGAGTGGTTGCCGGGCTTGCGTTTGTCGTCGAGCTGAACTTCTTGAAGGGTCGCGAGCGCTTTCCCGGCTACAAGGTTGCATCGCTGCTCAAGTACGATGAATAGGTGCGCAGTTGCATGAAAGAGATGTGGACATACGACAAGAAAGCGCGTTTTGATAAGAAAGGTGGTCGGTGGTATTTCGTCAGGCGCGACTTCTATGACGCCGACATTCCCTACGAAGATCGTCCAGTCGAATTGTATTTTCGCGATGACGAAGGAAATCAATTTGGACTCTTGCGATTTGAGCGACAGAAGGATATTCCGTTTCGCAATTATCTTGTGATGATTAACAAGATCATGAATGATCAGAACTTTAGGCTTGAACTCTTAGCACCTGAGACAAAACGTGTCTGGAATAAGAATTGGAAATAGCAACGCAGGAATATCACACTACCCGCATCTCTGGACACCGCAAAAGCGCATCTGTTAGCTTAAGACCGATGTGCTCCCGTAGCTCAGTTGCATAGAGCGCTCGCCTCCTAAGCGAGAGGTCGCGCGTTGGAATCGCGCCGGGGGCACCATAACTTTCCTCACTCAGGCCGCAACTCAAGCCGTTTCTTGACAGACGCGCAAGCCGCACCATACGCTCACTAACCGATCTCTTGTAGTGATCGGCAAATGCTTGCAGCATTCATCATTAATTCTTCAGGAGGAAGATCTTTCATGAGTGAACTCATATCATTAACCAAAGACGGCGAAGTCGCCGTCATCACTGTCAACAACCCACCCGTCAACGCGCTTAGCCCTGGAGTCCCCGAAGGAATCGCTTCAGCGATCGAAGCTGTCTCGAAAGACGAAGATGTTAAGGCGGTTGTGTTGATAGGAAGCGGCAGCACGTTCATCGCCGGCGCCGACATCAAGGAATTCGGCAAGGTCACCGGCGGCGAGAAGAAAGGCGGAAGCCTGTTGCCGCTTCTGCTTGCCATCGAAGACTGTCCGAAGCCGACTATCGCTGCAATTCACGGAACCGCCTTTGGCGGTGGGCTCGAAGTCGCGATGGCTTTTCACTATCGAGTCGCTGCGGCTTCGGCTCAAGTCGGGCAACCTGAAGTAAAACTCGGAATAATTCCCGGAGCGGCCGGCACTCAACGTTTGCCAAGGCTCGCCGGCGTAGAGAAAGCAGTCGAGATGTGCGCATTCGGCGAGCCGGTCAAAGCAAAGGCCGCGTTCGAGTGCGGCATCGTAGATCGCATCGTTGAAGGCGATCTCCTGGCTGGAGCAGTGGCATTCGCGCGCGAGATCATCGCAAGCGGAGTCACACCGCAAAAAAGTCGGGAGAGGAACGACAAGCTCGGCGACGAGCAGACTAACGCCCCGATTTTCGCAGCGGCGCGCGACCAAGCCAGGAAAACCAGGCGCGGACAAACTGCGCCCGTCGCAGCCATCGATGCAGTTGAGGCCGCGACCAAGCTCTCCTTCAATGAAGGGTGCAAAAGAGAATCCGAGCTATTTCAGCAGTGCTTGTTCGGCGATCAGTCGAAGGCCTTGATCCATGTTTTTTTCGGCGAACGCGAAGTCGCCAAGATTCCCGATGTGCCAAAAGGCACTCCGACGATCGGCATCAATAAGGCAGCCGTCGTAGGAGCAGGAACGATGGGCGGCGGCATCACGATGAACTACGCCAACGCCGGGATCCCCGTCCTGCTCAAAGAAACGTCGCAGGAATTTCTCGATCGCGGACTTGCGACTATTCGTAAGAACTACTCGAACTCGGTTAAGAAAGGCCGCTTCTCGCAAGAAGTAATGGATCACCGAATGGCTTTGATCACGCCGACACTGACTTATGACGGTTTCGAAGAAGCCGACATCGTTACCGAAGCAGTCTTCGAAGGCATGGATTTGAAGAAGCAGGTCTTCGGCGAATTAGACAAAGTCTGCAAGCCGGGTGCGATCATCGCGTCGAACACGTCGACCCTGAACATCGACGAGATCGCGTCAGTCACGTCGCGTCCCGAGTTTGTGATCGGGCATCACTACTTCAGCCCGGCAAACGTGATGCGCCTTCTTGAGATAGTTCGTGGAAAAGCGACGAGCAAAGAAGTCATCGCCACGTCGATGGCCCTTTCGAAAAAACTGAAGAAGGTTGGCGTGCTTGTTGGAAACTGTAGGGGTTTCGTTGGCAATCGAATGCTCGCGCCTTACGGACGCGAGGCTCAATTCCTGGTTGAAGAGGGCGCCGCGCCTCAGGATGTTGACGGCGCGCTGTACAAATTCGGACTGGCAATGGGACCGATCGCGATGGGCGATCTTGCGGGGCTCGATGTTGGCTGGCGCATTCGCAAGGAGTACAAACATCTCGAAGATCCGACCGTTCGACATCCACTGGTTGCAGATCGGCTGTGCGAGATGGGCCGCTTCGGGCAGAAGACCGGCGCAGGCTGGTACCGCTACGATGAAAATCGCAAACCGATTCCGGATCCCGAAGTCGACAAATTAATAGAGCAGGCCTCTGCCGAAGCCGGCATTGAGCGACGCCAGATCGGCGAGCAGGAAATCGTCGAGCGAACGATGTACGCCCTCGTCAACGAAGGCGCGAAGATTCTCGAAGAAGGCTACGCGCTTCGGGCTGTGGACATCGACATCATTTATATTAACGGCTACGGATTTCCTGCGTGGCGCGGAGGCCCGATGTGGTTCGCGGACACGGTTGGAGTTAAGAACGTGTACGATCGCATCAGCGAGTTCCACGCACAGCACGGTAAGGTATGGGAGCCCGCTCCGCTGTTGAAGACGCTGGCGGAACAAGACAGGACGTTCGCGGATTTCGACAAAGGTAAGATCACCGCAACGGCATAGTTTTACGGGCAAGTGACCAGAGCGAGCGTTCAGAGTACCGACTTTAGTCGGGCAGTGCAGCACCAAACCGAAACCTTGCAATTACAAGGCACTGCCCGACTAAAGTCGGTACTCTGAACGCTTCCTCTGAAAGGAATTCATCATGAGAGAAGCAGTCGTCGTCGCAAGCTCACGCACCCCGCTCGCGAAATCGTTTAGGGGTTCATTCAATCTCACGCGGCCTGACGATCTGGCCGCGCATTGCATTCGCGACGTGCTGAAAAAAGTGCCGCAGCTTCCGCCCGAAGAAATCGAAGATGTGATTCTTGGTTGCGGTCAGCCGCACGGCGCGCAGGGCAACAACGTCGCTCGCGTTGCGGCGATTCGCGCTGAACTGCCGGTGTCTGTCGCGGGGATCACAGTGAATCGGTTCTGCTCATCAGGACTCCAGGCTGTCGCGATGGCCGCGCACGAGATCATCGCCGAAGGGGCGGACGCGGCGATCGGCGGCGGAGTCGAGAGCATCACGATGATGACGCGGGAAAGTAATCCCAATCCGTGGGTGCTCGAACGCAAGCCGGGGATCTACATGGTGATGGGCGATACCGCGGAAGTCGTCGCCAAGCGCTACAAGATCAGCCGCGAGGCACAAGACGAATACTCCCTCTTGAGCCAGCAGCGCATCGCTCGCGCGCAAGCCGAAGGCTTCTTCGAGCAAGAACTCGCGCCGATGAACGTCACGCGCGGCATCCTAGACAAGAAAACCGGAGAGATTGTGAGCCGCGAAGAGCATCTGTGCGATCGCGACGAATGTAATCGCCCGGACTCAACTCTGGAAGGACTCGCGGCGCTCAAGCCCTACTTTGATCAAACGAGCGGTCAGGGAACGGTGACAGCCGGGAACTCTTCTCAGCTATCGGATGGCGCGTCGGCAACGCTGTTGATGTCGAGCGAAAGAGCCAGGGCGCTCGGCGTTGAACCAAAGCTGATCTTCCGCGGATTCGTGGTCGCGGGTTGTGAACCCGACGAGATGGGCATCGGTCCTGTGTTCGCGGTGCCGAAACTTCTCAAGCGTCACGGTCTCAAGATCGACGACATCGACTTGTGGGAACTGAATGAAGCTTTCGCTGTGCAGGTAATCTACTGCCGCGACCGGCTTGGAATCGACCCCGACAAACTCAATGTCAACGGCGGCTCGGTCGCCATCGGGCATCCGTTTGGCATGACCGGCTCGCGAATGGTCGGAACGCTCGCCAACGAGATGTTGCGGCGCAGGGCGAAACTTGGCGTAGTGACGATGTGCATCGGCGGTGGCCAGGGCGCAGCGGGATTGTTTGAGGCTTGCAACTGAACAGAAAGAACATGGCAAACGAATTGTTTGATCTCACAGCCAAAGTGGCAATCGTCACTGGCTCAACCAGAGGCATCGGCCGCGCCATAGCCGAAGGTCTCGCGCGGGCCGGCGCCAACGTCGTCATCTCCAGCCGCAAAGCGGACAAGTGCGAAGAAGTCGCCAACGCCATCAAGGCTGAAGGCCACGAAGCAACCGCGATCGCCTGTCACATCGGCAAGCGTGAAGATGTCGAGCATCTCGTCTCCGAAACCAGGAAGCGCTACGGCAAGATCGACATTCTGGTATGCAACGCCGCGGTCAATCCTTACTACGGACCGATGTCGGGCTTGACCGATGACGCGTTCACCAAAGTCATCGACTCAAACGTCCGCAGCAACCTCTGGCTCTGCAACCTGACGATCCCGGACATGGCCGAGCGCAAAGATGGCAGTGTAATCATTGTCTCCAGCATCGGCGGCCTGAAGGGTTCGCTCAATCTCGGTATGTACGCCATCTCAAAAGCCGCCGATTTCCAGTTAGCCCGAAACCTGGCTGTTGAATGGGGGCCGAAGAACATCCGCGTCAACTGCATCGCGCCGGGACTCGTGCGCACAGACTTTGCCCGCGCGTTGTGGGAGAACCCGGAGATGTTGGCCAGGGCTGAAGCTATGACCCCTCTGCGCCGAATCGGAGAGCCTGATGACATCGCAGGCGCGGCAGTTTTCCTGGCGTCGCGCGCGGGCAATTGGACGACTGGCCAGGTGATTGTTATCGACGGCGGCGTGACGATCGGCCCCGGATAACTGCCCAGCAAATGGGTCACGTTGACAGCCGGACTTTGGCTTGTTCATACTGAATACAAGCTGGACGCCGAGCGTGTGAGTGCTCCGAACTCAGATCGAACAATGGGAAAAGGAGCAGACAGATGGATAACAAGAAGATCGTCAGCACACTCAATGACCTCATTGAGACTTGCCGGGATGGACTGAACGGATTCAAAGAGGCAGCCGAAAACGTCAAGAGCCTCGATCTCAAGAGTCTCTTCAACAAAATGTCCGACCAGCGCGCGAAGTTTGTGCAGGAGCTTCAACCCGAGGTCCGCAGGTTGGGCGGCGAAGCTGAAAAGACCGGCTCAACGGCAGGCGCAATTCATCGGGTGTGGATGGACATCAAGGGAACTCTGACAGGTAAGGACGATCACACGATACTGGTCGAATGCGAGCGTGGAGAAGACTCCGCGGTCAGCGCTTACAAAGATGCGCTGAAGCAAGGGCTACCCACCGCAGTCCTTACGATCGTCGAACTGCAGTACCAAACCATTCAGAAGGATCACGATCGCGTAAAACAACTTCGCGACGCTAAGGTTGCCACATCCGGCCGCTAAACCGCGATCGATCGAAAGGCTGGCGTTTCACACGCCAGCCTTTCACCTACATTTCACATCAACCGCAGCCACGACTTCCTCTTGAGTTCGAACGCGCAGAGGCTCAGAATCAAGCGGCGAATGGCTGACCTCAATCCTTCAATCACCGCAAACGAACCGATTCGCGAAACCAACTCGCAATCCGCCAGGCGAGTGCTCACCTTGATCCCCGCATCCTCTATTGTAGTTGCTAGCATGGTGGGCACGGGAATCTTCACTACAACAGGTTTGATGATTCAGATGGGCGCGGGCGGCGGAGACGTTCTTCTCGCGTGGCTGCTCGGGGGCGTAGTCGCTCTGTGCGGCGCGCTCTGCTACGGCGAGATCGGCGCGAATCTTCCGCGTTCGGGCGGGGAGTACTTCTATCTCAGCCGGCTGCTTCATCCGTCGCTTGGAGTGATGTCGGGATGGGTATCGCTCGTCGTAGGATTCGCCGCTCCGATAGCGGCATCGGCAATGGCGATGCACCTCTATCTAGCGCGCATCGTTCCCAACTGGCCGGTACGTTCCATGGCGGTGCTTACAATCATCCTCTTATCAGTGCTGCACTCGTTTGACGTCAGACTAGGCGGCAAAGTGCTATCAAGCCTGATCGCCGTCCAGGTGATCCTGCTCCTCGCTTTCATCGTCGGCGCATTGTTTCGCTCCAATCAAGTTGCGAGCTTCACACAATTCAATCCTTCGTTCTGGTCTTCCTCAGCGTTTGCAGTGGTGCTTATCTTTGTGTCGTTCGCGTACAGCGGCTGGAACGCGGCCGCTTACGTCGGCGGCGAGATAGCCAACGCCCAAACGACTCTGCCCCGATCATTGCTTCTCGGCGCCGGCGCCGTTGGCGTGTTGTACGTGCTCGTCAACGTCTCCTATCTGAGCGCGGTCCCGACCGCCCAGTTGTCAGGCGTGAAGGAGGTCGCGCACGATGTGGCTCAACGGTTGTGGGGAACAACCGGAGGGAATCTGACTTCGGCTTTGATCGCGCTCACTCTCATCAGCCCGGTGAGCGCGATGATCATGATCGGACCTCGCGTTCTCGAAGCGATGAGCACTGATGGCTTCATGCCGCGCTCCTTTTCGAGGTTGAACCGAAGGAAGGTCCCGGCAACTGCAGTGTTCGTTCAAGCCGCGCTCGCGGCGATGATCGCGGTCACGTCTTCCTTCGGCCCGCTGCTGATCTACATCGGTTTCACATTGACGATCTTCGCGGCGCTGACGGTCCTAAGCCTCTTCCGTCTTCGCAGGCGAGCAGACATCAAGCGAGTCTGCGTCGGCTATCCGGTCACGCCTCTGATTTTTCTCGCGTTTGCTCTATGGGCTACGGTGTGGAGCGTTCGCGCTCAGCCGATCCCGGCTCTTGCAGTCTTAGCGACGCTGTTGGTGGGTTACATTGCCTACGCGATCCGAGAGATGAAGATCAAGATAGAGAATGCAGCCGAGTAAGCCAGAGGTACATCACGCAGCGTTTTCACTCGCGCCAATCATAGAACCGTGATTAACTAGGCGGCATGCTTGAAACAGGCGATCAAGCTCCAGGCTTTTCTCTCACGCGGCTCGACGGGGCTTCGGAACTATTTGAAGTCGGTACGCTCTCGAAGCCGCGCCTGCTTGTATTCTTCGAGACTGATTGCCCGACTTGCCGGCTGGCGATCCCTTATCTCAATCGCCTCGGTCGCGAGCTTGGAGACTGGTCAGCCATTCTCGGCATATCTCAAGACGGCGAGGCTCCGACTCGCGAGTTGATCGAGCAAGCTCCTATAGAGTTTCCGGTTGCGCTCGATCGAGACCTTAGCGTCACGAAGCTCTATGATCCCGTAGCGGTGCCTACACTATTTCTGATCGGCAGCGACGGACTCAT
>JADGNW010000077.1 GCA_017883315.1 Blastocatellia bacterium
GCTCAAGCCAGTCGATGAGTCGTCCGTATCCAGCTTCGAAAGGACAATCTAGCGCTGCTTCTCAGAGTAGAGGCAGCGCTAGTCCGCTTTTGCCTGAAACGCTTCCTCACGACCAAACTTACAATCGGGCTCACAACCAGGCCGCCGTGCCTCACTCCTCACGGCAGCGCCGCTTGATAGTCAACGCGGACGACTTCGGCGCATCCGAGGAAGTCAACGAAGCAGTCATTCGCGCCTTCACGGAAGGCGTGCTGACGAGCACGAGCTTGATGGTGACCGGCGAGGGCGCCGAACACGCGGTCAGGCTCGCCAAGCAGAATCCCGGCCTCGCAGTTGGGATTCATCTCGTGACCGTCGTCGGTCGAAGCGTGTTGCCTCATTCAGACATTCCAACGCTGGTCGATCACAACGGGAACTTCTCTAACAACCCGATTGCGGCTGGACTGAAATATTTTTTCTCTCCTCGGGCGCGGCGCGAGTTGAGAAGGGAACTCGCCGCGCAGTTCGAGAAGTTTCACTCGACCGGTCTGCGGCTTTCGCACATCGACGGACATCTTCATCTCCACGTTCATCCGGTGATCTTCAACGCTGCCCTCGAGCTGGGCGCGACGTATGGCTGCCGGCATATGAGAGTGCCCGTCGAAGAGCGACGGCTTGCTCTCCAGTTCGATCGGATGAGTATTCTGCGGAAGACGATTCACGCTTTGCTGTTCGGCGGTCTTGCGCGTTACATGAAGAAGAAATTACTCGCTCGGGGTTTTACGTTTCCCGTCCGGGTATACGGCAATCTTCAGAGCGGCAGAATGAGCGAGCGGTATTTTCTCTACGCTCTCGACAACCTTGCGGCAGACAACAGCGAGATATATTTTCATCCGGCGGTTTACGCCGATGACAAATCGCTCAACAGCGACGAGTGCCAGGCGTCGATCGAATTCGAAGCGCTGACAAGCGCCAAGGTTAAGAACAGAATACAAACGCTGGGCATAAGTCTGATCAACTACTTCGATCTGGATGTGCGCCAATGAAGACGGCTGCTGTTCTGATAATCGCAATCATTTCCCAGGCAATAGGCAATGTGTATCTGACCAAAGGGATGAAAGCTGTGAAGGCGGCAAGCATCGACGATGCGCTGATGTCTACGGCGTTGCGCGCGGCCGGCAGTCCTACGGTGTGGCTGGGCACGGCGTTGTTGATCGTGTTTTTTGTGCTGTACTCGGCGGCGCTTTCATGGGCCGACCTGAGTTTCGTTTTGCCGGCGACTGCCTTCGGCTATGTTCTCAACGTCGCAGCGGGTCATTACTTTTTGAATGAATCGGTTTCACCTGCCCGCTGGGCCGGGTCGGCGATCATCACGCTCGGTGTATTTCTGGTTTCCAGGTCTGGCGTGCGAACGATTCCACGAGCGGAGCTACTTTGATGATGACTGCAGTGATGATCGCGATAGTTGTTCTGGGCGGCTCGGCGGGAGATGTCTTCATTACAAAAGGCATGAAGCAGACCGGCGAGATTTCGACGGTGCACCTGGGAAAGCTCGCACGGGTTGCGATGAGAGTTCTGAGGAACGTCAATTTCCTGATTGGCATCTTCTTCATGGCCTGCAGCTTCTTCGCGTTTCTAGCGGTGCTGTCTTGGGCCGACTTGAGCTTCGTTCTTCCCGCTACGTCGCTCAGCTTCGTCATAACCACCATCGGAGCGAAGTTCGTTCTCAAAGAAGAGATCAGCCGCTTGAGACTGGCAGGCACACTGTTGGTTTGCGTAGGAGTAGCGTTGATCTCACTGCCTTGACGCTGCCTGGACGCCAATGATCGCGACAGCAACCAAGCTCGCTCTCGTCGCCTGCACGCTCGCAGCCAATGTCTTTTACTTTTTGGCGATCATCGCGGGACTGAGATTCTTCTCAAGTTCAAAGCGAGACGAAGACAGCATTCTCGCTCCGGCGACGATAATGATTCCGCTTCACGGGGCCGACTTCAAAGCGTATCAGAACTACGCCAGGTTCTGCCGGCAGGACTACCCTGAATATCAAATCGTTTTTGGAGTGCGCGACCCGGGAGACCCTTCGATACCAATCGTTCAAAGCCTGATCGAAGAGTTCCCGGATCGAGATATCGCGCTTGTCGTCTCTGATCACACCATCGGCCAAAACTTGAAGGTGAGCAATCTGCAGAACATGCTCGAGCGAGTAAAGCACGAACAAATCGTAATCGTCGACAGCGATATTCGAGTGAGTCGAGATTATCTGCGCAGAGTTCTCGCTCCTCTTGCAGATGAGCGAGTCGGACTGGTGACGTGTCTGTATCGGGCGGCGGAAGCGCCCGATTTCGGCGCAAAGCTCGAAGCGGTTGGCATTGCCGCCGAGTTCACGCCCGGCGTGTTGATGGCATGGATGCTGGAGGGCGTGAAGTTCGCGCTGGGCTCGACGATGGCGACGACGCGAACACGTCTCGAAGCGATCGGAGGATTTCGCGCGGTTGCCGATTATCTAGCCGATGATTTCATGCTCGGGAATCTGATTGCGCAGTCCGGCTACGAGGTTCACCTTTCGAATTACATCGTCGAAACAGCGATGCACCCGGTCGGGCTCGCGGGTATGCTACGTCACCAATTGCGCTGGGCCCGTTCGACGCGCATCTCGCGGCCATTTGGTTATCTCGGAATGGTTCTGACTTACGGAACGGCGCTCGCGCTGTTGACGGTGGCCGTGGACCGCGCGTCCTTGTCGAGCCTGCTGCTTCTGGCCGCGACGCTGGCGGTCAGGCTGGCGATGGGCTGGTTGATTGGAGTCCGCTGGCTCGGAGACAAGATTCTGAAGAAATATTTTTGGCTCCTGCCCGTTCGCGACCTGCTGAGCTTTTTGATCTGGTGCTCGAGCTGGGTCGGGAGGAGAGTTGAATGGCGGGGTCGGGTGTTTGAGGTGGGACGCGATGGAAAGATGACTCAAGTCGAAAGCGCGAACACCATTAGCTCGCAAGTCCGCTCGTAATTCTCCCGGCCGCAAGGCGCTTGTGCCGCGGCTTGTGTTTCTTGGCTCGCGAAATTAACGACAATCCCCAGGCGCCGACCGCCTCATGCGCCGGCTTGATGACGGGCGGCGAGTTGGCCACATGCTGCGGAGATGTCCTGGCCTCGTGGACGGCGAATGAATGAGGCCAAGCCAGCGCCAATCAAGATCTTTTGAAACGCCAATATTCTGTCAATCGGAGAAGCCTCGTATGGCAGCTCCGGTGCAGGGTTGTGTGGAATTAGATTCACCTTCGCGCGAATACCAGAAAGCAATCCCACAAGTTCACGCGCCTGTTGATCGCTGTCGTTGATCCCGTCGAGCATCACATATTCGAAAGTCAGATACTCGCGCGCGCCCGACGGGTATCGCCGACACGCTTCCATCAATTCGGCTAGCGGGTACTTGCGATTGATCGGAAACAATTGGTTGCGAAGCTCGTCGGTCGAAGCCGTCAGCGAGATGGCCAGCCGCGGTCTTACCTCTTCTTTGGCAAGATCGTAGATTCGCGGAACTACGCCGGCGGTTGAAAGCGTCACGCAGCGTGGGGCGATCGCCAGACCTTTCGCGTCGATAAGCAAACGCACGGCTTTGATCACTTGATCGTAGTTCAACAGCGGCTCGCCCATTCCCATCATCACGATGTTCGTGCGGTGCGGAACTTGAATCCCTTCACCGTAGACGTGGTTCAGCGTAACGACGACCTGCGAGACTATCTCGCCAGCGGTCATGTTGCGTTTCAATCCGATGACTCCGGTCATGCAGAAACTACAAGCGAGCGGGCACCCGACCTGACTGGAAATGCAGATAGTGTCGCGATGCGCTTCGGGCATGAACACCGACTCGACTTCAGAGTTATCGCCGAGCTTCAACAACAATCGCCGCGTTCCGTCTGATGATATGAACACGCTTTGGATTTGAGTGCGAGTGATGGTCGTGCGCTCTTCGAGAATTCCTCTTAGAGTCTTCGGCAGATCGGTCATGGCTTCAAAGACCGTGATACGGCGGCGGCACATTGCGTCGTAAAGCTGGCGCGCGCGATAAGGTTTCTCGCCGAGCGTGACAAAATAATCACGCAATTCATTTTGCGTGAGACCAAGCAACTCTGTTCTTTGATCAGCCGTGACACTAGTCATCCACGAGATTATAGGAACCCAAGCTTCAGCTCAGCAAGAAACCTCGCTCGGTTCGGTTGACGCGGCTGCTTTTTGCCGAGGAAGAGAGTGAGGATCATCGTTCTGACCCATAAGGTTTACAGTTGTACTAAACGGTGCCTCGCTTTCGTGCGTTCTATTGAAATTTAGCAGATTAAATCGATGGTTATGCCGAGGAACAGCATTTGCCGAACTGTACCCCGAAAGCGATTCGTACCGGGGAGGTTCTTATGAAAATCAAATCACTGGTTCAGAAAACCATGACTCTTGCTATTGGTGCAACGTTGATCCTCGCAAGTGGTGGTCTGGTAAACGCGCAGCAAGCGGATCCGAACCAACAGCAGAAGTCTGAAAAGAAACAACAGAAGCAGATTCAGCAGCAGCAGCAACCGCAGCAAGATAAGGCTGCCAGGAAACAAGAACGACAGCAGGCTCAGGTTCAACAGCAACCGGTGCAGCAGCAACAGCAGCAAGATAAGGCTGCCAGGAAACAAGAAC
>JADGNW010000438.1 GCA_017883315.1 Blastocatellia bacterium
ATCGGCGGAATGCTTTTGATGAGCGCGATGATCGGTCTTCCTTTTGCCCTGACCGCCCGGCGTTTCTCAATTTTGAACGGCGGTATAAGGCTCCTCGCGGGATTGTTCAGCGTGCTGTTTGGATTGTGGCTCGCGTGGGGGTTGGTGCACGAGATCTCCAAAGTCAGTGTGTAAGGTAAAGCGCTTCCGCTGAACTAACATGTCTCAGTCCGATCAATCCAACATTCCGCCGCTTCCATATCTCAACGCCGAATTCCTGAAGGGCCCGGACGGTCGGATCATCAGGATCCTCGCCGAGTATATCGAGCCGGCAACCCGGCTGCGCCGCCATCGCGTGCGCGACACGATCGTGTTCTTTGGCTCAGCGCGATCGATATCGCCCGAAATGGCGGCCGCGCAACTCGTATCGATTGAGGACGAGATAGAGCGAGCCGGCGAGGTTAGTCCGGAGCTACAGGCCAGGCTGGCGCGCGCTGAGCAGGCTACGAAACTGGCGCGCTACTACAACGATGCGATGGAGCTTGCTCGCCGAGTGACCGAGTGGTCCAAGAGCCTGGCCGGTCGCCATCACTTCATCGTTTGTTCGGGTGGCTCGCACGGAATGATGGAAGCAGCGAACCGCGGAGCGTCGATGGCGCGTGGCCAGACGATCGGCTTAAACATTGAGTTGCCGCACGAGCAGGAGGTGAACCAATACGTCTCGCGCGAGTTGATTTTCAACTTTCATTATTTCTTCATGCGCAAGTTCTGGTTCGTGTATCCGGCTAAGGCGCTCGTAGTTTTTCCGGGCGGCTTCGGCACGATGGATGAGTTGTTCGAAGTTCTGACGCTCATTCAGACAAAGAAGCCTGGCAAGTCGATGCCTGTGATCCTTTTCGGAACGGAATTCTGGGACGAGATCATCGACTTCGACGCGCTGGTGCGTTGGGGCGTGGTCAGTTCCAACGATCTCGACATATTTCACAAGACCGATTCGGTCGACGACGCGTTCGAGTATCTAAAGAGCCGCCTCGAATGGCTGTACTTGACGCCGAAGGGCCTGGAGCAGGTTAAGCTCACCTAGCCGTATTATTTGCCGCACGCGGTTCGAGTTGTGACCTCACCGCTTGTACTCTATAATTTTTCTTCGGCTAGCATCGCTAATCCAGATCCCGTGCATCAGACCCCTCGGAGGTTCCCCGAAGCAGATGTCTCGATCCTCATCGCTTGCATCCCTCATCGTAGCCCTTTCTCTGTTCGTCGGAGTTGGCGCGTTCGCTCAGAAACCCGCGACCAACCCCGCTCCGACTGCGTCGCCGCAGAAAGGAGATAATCCTCAGAAGATTGGTGTGCTCGACGTCAGGCTGCCGATCTCGGTGAAGCAAAGCAAGAAGTTCGTCGGCGGGTTGACCGTAAACAACTTCGAAGTCTACGAAGACGGCAAGCGTCAGAAGATCGAGAAATTCATCGCTCCAAGTCAGTTGCCGCTCAACATCGCCGTGCTGATGGACACCAGCAACAGCGTGAAACTCAAGCTGCCGTTTGAAAAAGACGCCGCCGAAGATTTCGTCGCTACGGTAACCACGTTTCGCCGCAAGGACCTGGTCCTGTTCGCGACATTCGATTCCGACGTCGAGTTGCACCAGGACTTCACCGATTCGCAAGAGCCGCTCATCCGCGCGATCAGAGCGGTCAAGGCGGGTGGCTACACCAAGCTCTACGACGGCGTCTATCGAGTGGTCGAAGAAAAGATGGCCAGCCTTCAAAGTTCCGACGCTCGTCGCATCATCGTCATCCTTTCCGATGGCGAAGACACTGCCAGTGAACGCACGCTGCGGGATGCGATCGAAATGGCTGAACGTTACGACGTCACTATCTTTGGAATCAGCACCAAGAATTTCAAGGGCGCCGGCTCGGGTCTGGTCGAGAACGCCGACGACAAAGATCTTCGAAAGCTCTGCGAAGAAACCGGAGGACAGCTTTTCCTTCCCTCGGAAAAAGCAGAATTGTTCCGCGCATTCACCCAGGTCGCGTTGGACTTGAGACAGGAGTACGTCCTCTTCTATACGCCGACGAATCAGGCGAAGACAGCCAAGCGGCGCGAGATCAAAGTGAAGCTCGTAGCGGCCGAAGGGCATTCTTATCACAAGCAGGGTTATGTGTATTGAGGATTGCGGATCGCGGATTGAGGATTGAAATATGTCATCAATGAGAGTCGCTATTGCACTGATCGTCCTTGCAGTTCTGAGTTGCATCGGACTTGCGCAGCGGCAGAAGCCTGCGCCGCAACCTCAGGTGCAGAAGTCCAAACCTGAGCCGAAGCAGCAAGACGCGAATAAAGATGACGACATACCCACGGGTGACGAAGCCCTGAAGCTGGGCACCGATCTGGTCAGCATCCTGTTCACAGCAATCGATCGCAATAATCGCGTCGTCAGCGATATTCGACAGGACGAGATCACGGTGCTGGAGGACGGACGGCCTCAGCAGATATTCACCTTCAAACGCGAAACGACGCTCCCGATAAACATCGCCATTCTGATGGACCTCTCCGGCAGCCAGGAGTACACGTTTCCACAGGAGAAGATCGCCGCCGGAGAATTTCTTCGCTCGATCATACGTCCGAACAAAGACTCAGCGGCGATACTCACTTTTCAAGATGATGTCGAGCTGGTGCAGGGACTCTCATCGCGGACCGACGCGCTAAATCGCGCCTTCGACCAGATTCAGTTCTCGCGCCGATTTGGCCCAACAAGCTC
>JADGNW010000439.1 GCA_017883315.1 Blastocatellia bacterium
CCGCGCGACGCGATGTACAAGAAGATGAAGCAAAACAAGACTGCCAGTTCGCCTTTATTCAAAATGGGCCAAAATCCTCCGGGATAGTGCTGCTTGAAGTAAGCAACTGCCATTTCGCCGCATGCGATAAACGCGACGATGCCGGCAAAGAACCCTACGGCAATCAAGATCCCGCCGACGAGTTCGATGACTCCGGCTACCTGCAACAAGCCTTCTTGTTTCTGCCCGCCTAACACGCCAAATAACTTCTGCGCGCCGTGACAAGCGAACAATGCGCCCGCGACGATCCGCAGCAGGGCGTAGAAGAGGTTTGAATACTTCCCGAGCCATTTCTCCATTTGCGATTCCTTTCCATTATGCTGTCACAGACGTGACAGCCATCGCCTATACTTTTCAGTCGTTGCTGCAAGCCAAGAACGATAATCCGTTTGACTGGCTGGTTGCTTTAACGCCTTCTCGACCATCTCGATGTCGTCGAGCACTAGCTTCCTCACGTTCTGCAGCGAGAACCGAATCGAGTTGCCGAGGTTTGAGCGCTCGCGTTGATCGAGCGCTGGAAATCTGGTCGACAGCTCATCGCTGGCGGATGACGCCAGATCAGTGCTCAAGGCGGCAACGTCGCGGGTTAGCATCGCAATGGTTTCGGATGCTCCAAGGTCCGAGGAGTCCAAAGCCTTCTGTAGCAGCGTGACCACTCGCGCGAGTTGCAGCTTGCTTCCCGCCTGCAGTGCTGCGAAGTTTGCGGCCGGTTCCGAATCGCCTTCAAATGTTCCGTCGTCGAAAACTACACTCCTGATCACAAAGCTTTGTCCGGCCGGGAACTTTGGTCTATACCCTTGTTGCTTCATCACGACATCTTCGGCCGCGATCGTTCTTCGCTCATAAACGGCACCCGGTTTTATGAGCGGCTGGCCTTGCTCTCCTTGCGGCATGCTGCTGAGCCGCTGCTTGCCGCCCGCGAACACGTCGATCCGGATGGCGGCGACGTTCTTGTTCGACAGGTTTCGCAGGTGCAACGTGTAGGACGGGCTCGTTGACTGGATGGGTTCGACGCTGACGACCTCGATACTAGTGGTATTGTTTACTACCGGCGGAGCAGTCGGAGCTGAGAGCCTTAGCTTGACCAGCGCGATCTCGAAGGGCTCAACGCCGAACGAGGTCAGTGCTTCGACAGTTATCCTCTCGCCCTCTCGAAGCAAATAAGACGCGACCGGCAGCTCTTTGTCGAAAAACTGAGCGCCCACATAAACCGACACGTTGGCTCGAACAGCGTCTCCTTCGAATTGAGGTACGATGTTGACGGCCCGCACTGGCGGCGATCCGTTTCCGGGTCTCGAAGCACGCAGGCGCCCGAAGCGCCCGTACCACGTCCCAAGCGGCTTCCCATCGGGCATTGCAGCGTGAACTGTTTGAAAGGTCGGTGGTGTGCCCTTGAGGTAGGTCACCTCGAGCGCGAGTGCGGCAGGCCTTGGGGGCGCCTGACTCTCCTGCGCGTTCACGAACCCGCCAATCTGAAGCAGAGCGACGATGGAAAGGGTGAGTGTTCGCAGCATTCTCACCAGCATACACCCTTGTGTTGTTTGAGATGCATACCGCAGGCGATTTCGCGGAAGAAGCATAACACTGGAAGGGGTTGATTGATAGCGATTCGGCTTAAGGCATTCACTTTGCACTGGAGCTCGCGCTTGCCGGTCCGCCAATGTCCACGTGTGCTGTCTCCGCTGCCCAATAGACCGACACCGTAGTCACCGCAGCCATTCCCACAATGAGTAGAGAAATCGGCCACGACGCCGCATAGCGCCTCAACAGCCCGGTCGCGATCAACGGCGAAAGACCGCCTGCGATCACCGATGAAAGTTGATAGCCTAACGACGCGCCGCTGTAACGGACCCGAGTGCCAAAGAGCTCCGAGAAGAAGCTCGCTTGAGGTCCGTACATCGCCGAGTGTCCGAACACCAGCGCGAGTACGATGGCAAGCGCCATCACTACTGTGCTCGACGTTTCAATCATCCAGAAGAACGGAAAGGCGAACAGGCCAGTGAAGATTGCTCCAAACAGATAGACCGGTCTGCGCCCGAATCGGTCCGACAGCGCGCCAAAAGTCGGCATGCTGAATAGCTCGATGACCGCGGCGATTGAGATGGCGGTGAGAACCGATGAGCGCGAGAACCCGATCTTCGATTGCGTCGCGTAAGTCAGAACGAACACAGTGTAGAGATAGAACGCTCCGTTCTCGGCAAGCCGCGCTCCCATCGCCAGCAGCACGCTCCGGGGATGGTCGCGCACGGCGTCAAGGATCGGCATTCGCGACCCGGTGCCGGCTTCCTTGACTTCAGCGAACAGCGGCGACTCGACTATCGCTAGTCTGACGAACAAACCTAAGCCAACCAGAATGAAGCTCAGAAGGAATGCCACACGCCAGCCCCAGCGGAACAATGCTTCTTCAGGAAGCTTCGAGATCTGTCCGAAGATGATAGTGGAGAGCAGTAATCCTGCCGGCACTCCAATCTGAGGCCAGCTCCCGTAGAAGCCGCGCCGCCCTTTGGGAGCATGCTCGACTGCCATCAACACCGCGCCGCCCCACTCGCCCCCGACGCCGAAGCCTTGCGCGACTCGCAACACCACGAGCAGTATCGGCGCCCAGATTCCGATCTGGTTGTAAGTCGGAAGACAGCCGATCAAAAAGGTCGCGATGCCCATGATTAGCAGCGTGAGGATCAACATCGACTTGCGGCCGATCTTATCGCCGTAGTGTCCGCAGACGATTCCCCCGATGGGCCGCGCCGCAAAACCAACCGCATAGGTTCCGAACGAAGCGAGCGTGCCAGTCAGCGGATCGTAATTCGGAAAGAAGAGCCGGCCGAAGATCAGCGCGCTCGCTGTGCCGTAGAGAAAGAAGTCGTACCATTCGATGGTCGTGCCGATGAAGCTGGCGACGGCGACCTTCCGAATTGACGCGGTGCTTGATGATGAGGATTTCAAATCACGTGATCCTGCATCGTTCATCGCTGCCTAGTCAAGAAGCTCGCGCGGTGAAGTCAGTAGTCAGTAGTCCGTAGTCCGTCGTCCGTCGCTTACATCTGACTCCGAGCTACGGACTACGGACTACTGACTACACCGCCCTTACGGGCGCGTGCCGGTTTTCGCTAAGATGCTCGCATGCTTGTCCCGGCCGCAAACATCCGAGATTTGCTTGAGACACGGGTCGAACGAACGCCCGACAAGGATTTCTTGTTGCTGGACTCCGGCGATCGCGTGTTCACCTATCGCCTGTTCGACGACGAAGTGAATCGGGCGGCGGCCGCATTGCTCGGTTTGGGAGTCAGAAAGGGCGATCGCGTTAGTCTGCTGCTCACGAACCGCGCTGAATACCTGATCTTCTATTTTGCTTGCTTCAAGATCGGCGCGTGGGCCGGTCCTGTCAACGCGCTGTTGAAGCCTCACGAGATCGAGTTCATCATCGCCGACTCCGAAGCCGGAACGGTTGTGACTCAGCCGGACCTGCTTCCGCATCTCGACGAGGCGCGCGAGCATATAGCGTCGTTTCGGAATTTAATAATCGTCGGAGATGACGATAAGTGGACAGCGATCGACAATGATTCAGAGAGCGGACGAAACGTTTCTGAGTCGAACTCGGAACCACAAACCCTTAACCCGGAACTGAGTCCTCCGGACGAAGCCGTGATCATCTACACCTCGGGCACAACCGGCAAGCCCAAAGGAGTGTTACTCACACACGGGAACCTGCTTTCAAACGCGCAGCAAATCGCCGAGTGGCTGCGGCTGACGGCCGACGACCGCTCGCTCATAGTGATGCCGCTGTTTCATGTGAATGCGCTGATGACCACGGCGATGGCGGCGCTGTGGGCCGGCGGCAGTATAGTGCTTGCGCCGCGCTTCAGCGCGTCGCGTCACTGGGAGACGATCTCGCGATACGGGGTAACTTATTTCGGCTCGGTCGCGACGATGCTTTCGATGCTCAATCACACACATACGGCAGGCTTGCCGGCCGGGCCCGATGTAAGCCGGTTCAGATTTGCGCTGTGTGGCTCGGCTCCGGTTCCGGTCGAAGTTCTAAAGACTTTCGAGTCGCTGTTCAAGTTCCCGGTGGTCGAAGGCTATGGTTTGTCGGAATCGACTTGCCGCGCGACGTTCAATCCGATTGATGAACGCCGGGTCGGGTCGGTTGGAAAGCCAATCGGCAACGAGGTTCGAATCTTTGACGAGAACGATCGCGAGCTTGCTCCGGAGCAGGTGGGCGAGATTGTCTTGCGCGGGCCAAACATCATGAAAGGCTACTACAAGAATGAAGCGGCGACGCGCGAAGCGTTTCGCTCGGGATGGTTTCACACTGGCGATCTTGGCTACCGTGATGAGGACGGGTTTTTCTATGTCGTCGATCGAAAGAGCGATCTGATCATTCGCGCCGGAGAGAACATCTATCCTCGGGAGATCGACGAAGTGTTGTATCAGCACCCAGGAGTAAAGGATGCCGCCACGGTTGGAGTGCCACACGAGCTTTACGGCGAAGAGGTGAAGTCGTTCATCGTGCCGCGCGAGGGCGAGCAGATTTCGGAACAAGAGATCATCGAGTTTTGCCGCGAACGTTTGGCCGACTTCAAGTGTCCGAAGTCAGTCGAGTTCGTCGAGGATATTCCGAAGGGACCCACAGGCAAGCTGCTCAAGCGAGAATTGATTCGTGAGGAGTGAAACGTGAAACGTGATTCGTGACTAAGAGTCCTTCACGCGTTTACGCATCACGCATCACGTTTTACGCGTCACGCATCACGAATCACTTGATCTGAATCCAAATCAACCGCGCCAACCAGAACGCAAGCGCCAGGCAAGCGAGGAACAGCGCGCCGCAAGCCACCGCTTCGGCTGCGCGCAACTGTCTCGATCCGACCAACTCTGGGCGCCGATCTTCCACCCAGGCGATAGAAGCGGCTATCCAGTGAGACGCGATGAGCCAGGCGATCAAGCCTGCGGCTAAGCCGGCGCTGGCAGCTAACAGATACATTTCGAGGTCCCTTGCGGCAACGGTCGATTATAGGTTATTGGTCGCACAGCGGTCTAATAGCCGCCTCCCCATTGACAACTAGTAGTCAGTCACGATGAAAATGATGAACCTGTACGGGCGTCCCCTGGGAGCGCAGGCATCCCTGCCTGCTTCTTCGGTGATGGCTAATCTTGCACAACCGGGCAGGCGGGGATGCCTGCGCTCCCAAGGGACTGGCCACTGAGACTGACAAGGAACACATGCTTGTTCGAGCAGTTGTCGCAGGGTAGACTTTTTTCGAGCGCCGGAAACTTTTCGTCCTTATCGACACTAGTGACATTCAACCCGAAACCATTCTACCTCGGCCGCGTATTCGGCATTCCGATTTACGCTCACTATAGCTGGCTGCCGGTGTTTCCGTTCTATGCTTGGGCGATCGCTTCGGGACTCCTGCCGCGTCAGGCGCCGGGCTTGTCGGTCTTGCAGTACTGGACGCTCGGTGTGCTGACAACGATGCTGCTTTTCGTGTCGGTGCTGGTGCATGAGCTGGCTCACGCTACGATGGCAAGAGCTGAAGGATTGGGAACGGGCAACATCACCCTCTATATGTTCGGGGGCCTCGCGTCGCTCAATGGGCAGCCAGCACAGCCATCATCTGAGTTCAAGATCGCAGTGGTCGGTCCTGCCGCGAGCTTTCTGATCGGGACTATCTTCTTTCTCGCAGACGAAGCGTTTCTCCGCGGCACTGGGCATCGCGCGATCGGTCAGGTGCTCAGGCACCTGGGCGTGATCAACTGGTTCCTGGCCGGATTCAACATTCTGCCCGGCTTGCCGCTCGACGGCGGGCGCGTTCTGAGAGCGTTGCTATGGCACTACAACAAGAATTTTCGAACGTCGACGCAGATCGCTATCCGCTCAGGCTTGATGATAGCGATCACCCTCGTAGCGCTGGGAATAGCTTATTTCTTATTTGTCGATTGGGTAATGGGAATGTGGATGATGGCGGTTGGATTGATGGTCGGCCTGATGCTCGGAACGACCGAAGGTCGCAGCCGCGGCGTGTGGCGGGTAAAGCGCGGAACAGTGGAAGACGTGATGAACCGCGACGTGGTCCAGATTCCGCCGGAAATGAAAATTACGGACTTCATTAACAAGGTGCTCAATAACAATCACCACACTAGTTTTCCGGTCGTTCAAGAGAGAAGGCTTTACGGGATGCTTCTCCTGGATGAGCTGAAACAAGTGCCCCGCGAAGACTGGTCTCGTCTCGAAGCTCGCGACGTCATGCGTCCAGTTGATGGCTCGATGTTCATCAACTCGAGCACGCCGATACCCGAAGCAAAGTCGATACTCTCGAATAGTGAACTCGGCCGCGCGGTTGTGTTGGATTCGAATGGATTGATTGTGGGTTACGTGAGCTTGCGGGATATAAGTCGAGCAACCCTAGGAACTCGCAAGCCGTGAAATGCTGATTCTGGTATTCGCGTGGTCGCGCAAACCAAGTATACTACCGCCAGCTTTCCTGGGATCACCTCGTGTGCTTCGGTAGGTCTGTCTTGTTCGAGTGGTTTAGCCTTTCCAACGTTGGTAATGCGGCGTCAATACTTGGTGTTGGCTTGTCTCTTTACGTGATCTACAATGTTCGTGAGATTCGGAAGTCATATTTGTTTACAGCTAGGGCGCCTGCTTTACTGAGAAGCCTTCACACCCGCTCTTCGAACATAAATGATTTGCGAAAGGAGTTTGCGACATCAATAGAGAAGATAGAAGCAGAGCTGGCACGGTGTTTACCTATTCTCGAATCTCTTAAGAGAAAGGTCGGCAGGCAGGAGCGAAAGTCTATCTCGGATGTAGTCCAACTTATTACGGCAAACAAGACTCTATCCGCCGGGTCGGAGAGTGCAGTAAGGGACATTTACAAAGAACTAATCAAGGTTGAAGAGGCGATGAGGAATCTGCACAAAGACAAACAATGGGAGCGATGAGTATATGACCACCGCAAATGACAAACTGATTGACGCGATCGTAAGCCTAATCGATGGGACACAGAAGGGGAGAATCACGTGGGAGGTAAAGAAGCTGACGCCTACCTTGTCCCTGACCGATCCCAAGATCGCGGTCCAGGCAGTGTATCAGACTGAATATCGAGGACGAAAACTCCGCCTGTATGAAGCGGCTTACAGTTCGCCCACCCTGGAAATCATAGACGATGACGGGACGGCGCTTTGGACCTTTCCGCCGGTAAGTGGGCTGGACGATTTACTCAGTTCCGTGCGTTATGAAACGGCCGGTGTGAAGGAGTTCTTGGATGACATTATCGGGGAGGATGAACTCGAACTCAAAACCGAGGAAATGAGCCATTCAAGGTGACCGGAATTGTCGCCAAATGAATCCCCAAACTTGGCTAGGGTCCTTTTGCGGTCTTTACTTCCTAACCTCAGCTCGACTGGAAGCCCCCGATTTCTTCAGATAAGCATTCAACCCAGCAAACAACGAAGCTGCTACTCGCTCGCGGAACTGGCCCGTTTGAAGCAACGCGTCGTCTTTCGGGTTCGATAGGAAGGAAACTTCTGCAAGCACGCTAGGCATAGCGGCTCCCAACAACACAACGAACGGTGCGTGCTTCACTCCGCGATTCATCGCCGTGCGCGGTGACTCGGCGCCGATGCCTCGCACGAGCCCCGCTTGAATGTAGCGCGCAAGCTCTCGAGACTCGGCGACGCGATTGCCAACCGTCACGCTTGCAAACATCGGTTCTGGCTTCTCTGTCG
>JADGNW010000440.1 GCA_017883315.1 Blastocatellia bacterium
ATGTGAACTCGCTTACCGATTCGCGCGCCTAGCATTCGAAGCGCGGCGGCTTGAAAGACAGTGCCTTCAATTAGTCGCCAGGGAATTATTCGCAACGTCCGCTGAACCATCCAGTTGCGAACGTAGAAGCTTCCCCACACCGGAGCGCGCAGCGGCTGGTATCGACCGATGAGGACTCTCTTCACGAGAACTGAAAACAGGATTGCAATCGGTGTATAAACCGCGAGCGCCGCGAAAACGACGAACGGCCCGAGGACGATAATTGAAATCAAACCCAGACTGTTTACAAGCCGGGGCAGAACTTCAAAGCCTGCGACGTAGCTTGCGGCTGATCCGACAACGAGCCCCGCCAGGAGCCACGCAGTTTGAAGAATCGTTGCCACGATCGGGTTGCCGCGCTGAAGCACTGCTTGACTCTGATCCTCGATGTCGCTTTCGCCGGCGCCTGCTCGCAACGCGAGTGCCTCGACGGTGCGCGCCTCATAGAGATCACGGACAGTTATTGACGCCGTAGACCGGTCATCTCGGAGAACCGAGATCAACTCCGCCGCGTGCAGCGAGTCTCCGCCGAGGTCGTTGAAGAAGTCGTCGTGCACCGAAATCTTATCGATTCGCAAGACTTCGCGCAGTGCCGCTTCGATACTCGACTCTACTTGATTCCGAGGAGAGACTGACTGCTGCCCATTGTCTCGCCACGAACCTTCGATCGACGGGAGCCGCTCTCGATCAAGCTTCCCTCCAATCGTCGTCGGCAACTCGGCAAGCGTCGCAAACCGCGCCGGGACCATGTAAGGCGGCAAGACCCTTCGCAAGGACGCTTTCAAGTTGTCGTAAGACAATGCCCGGGTATTCTGGTCATCTTCCGGCACAACGAACGCGGCCAGCGTCTGCTGCGCACCGTCCTGCTGAATCTTGCACGCAGCTTCGCGGACTCCTTCACACTCGGCGAGTCGCGCTTCAATAGCCTCAAGCTCGACGCGATAGCCTCGCAGCTTGACTTGCGAATCGATGCGTCCGTGACAAAAGAATGCGCCGTCCGACGCGCGATGAACCAGATCTCCTGTGCGATAGATGCGTCCAAGTCGCGGGTGAACCGGAAACTTCAGCTCGGTCAGTTCCGGTCGATTGCGATAGCCTCGCGCGAGTCCGATGCCGCCCAGGCACAGTTCGCCTTTCTCGCCGTCTGCGACCTCCTCGAGCGATTCGTTTAATACCCAGGCCTGAAATCCGCGGATCGGCCATCCGATCGTTATCGGTTCACCAGGCGCGATCGTTGTACGCACTGATGTCACCGTGCATTCAGTCGGACCATAGCCGTTCACGAGCCGGCGGCCTCTGGCCCAGCGGTCGGCGACGTCACTCGGCAAGGCTTCGCCACCGACGTATAGCAGCGCCAATTCCGGCAGCGCTATCTCCGGCTTCTCACATCCGAGCGTGCGCAACAGCGTGGGAGGCGGGCACAACATCGCAATGCGTTCGCGGCGAAGCCAATCAACCAGATCGGGCCCGAGCCTCACCGTCTCGTCATCCACGATCACGACCGTCGCCCCTGCTGCAAGAGCAAGCCATGTTTCTTCAATCGAAGAATCGTAAGCCGATGATGAACTCTGTGCGACGCGATCGCCCGGCTTGAGATTGAACTCCGTGATGTTCGAAGCCACCAGATTCGCAATGCTGCGATGTTCGATCATCACGCCCTTTGGCCGGCCTGTCGTTCCTGATGTGTAGATCACATACGCAAGACTGTTTGGTGCCAGCCATTCGGGTTGCGCCGTATCCGGAGCGTTGGTCTGGGCGGCGATCTGGGAGGCGATCTTTGCCACATCGAACGCTTTTTCAAAGTCGTAACCGCAATTGATCGCGCGTGACCTTCCCTCTTCGTCAGTAAGGAGCACTACTGCTGCAGAGTCATCAAGGATGTCGCGCACTTGTTCGTCTGGAAACGCGGGATCGATGCAGGTGTAAGCAGCACCCGATTTCAAAGCCGCCAACTGGCTGACCAAGAGGTGTTCGTTGAACCTCGGAAGAAGAATCGCCACGACGCATTCGTTCTCTACGAAAGAGGTAAGAAGCGAGGCAAAAGTGTTTGATTGGCGCTCGAGTTCTTCGTAGCTAACAACACGGCGCGCGGGTCGCCCGTTCCCCGGCGGCACATCAAGCGCAGGCCGGTCGGGCCACTTACGCGCCGACCTTTCGAAGAATTGATGGAGAAGAGCGGGCTCGTCAGCACTATCTGCGTCGTCGTTAAGAATAGGTTGAACCAACACGCTCATTTATAGCTATACACCCGAGTGTAGTTGAGTCTCGTCATCGCAACGGCGTTAACGCTGCTACACAACCGGAGGCCAACGAAGAGCGCAATATTAACCCGATGCGTTGCCCTAGAGGAAGAGCCTGAGTGCGTAAATGGCGGCCAAGTTCAAATGCACGAGATTAGTTTGACTGCCAATCCATTGTCGAAAGCAACCGTGTTGCGCTAACCTAAGCGAGATGTTTACTCCCGAAGGAGGGCCGCCAAGTTATGAAACAGTCATTCACCGCCAGTGTATGGCGAGAAGGCGAATGGTACATCGCTCAATGCATGCAAGTTGATGTCGCCAGCCAAGGGACGACGGAGGATGAAGCTATCGATAACTTGCGTGATGCTCTTGAACTTCACTTCACACCGCCCGTCGCTACACTCACACCGCGCGTGCGCGATATCGAAGTAGATATTAAAGCCGCATGAAGCCGCTTCTGTTCCGCGAAGTCAAACGCAAACTTGAAGCAGCGGGGTTTGCGGAGCAGGGACAAACGGAAGCCATGTGAAGTTCGCGAGAACGACTGCCATCGGTACGCGTACCGCGACAGTTCCGAAACACCATGAAGTGGCCCCCGGAACGCTTCGCAGCATCATGCGTCAAGCCGGTCTCAGTGCCGACGAGTTCGAAGCGCTTTAGAGCAGCGCGAAAGCTTCGCGCTTTATGGCGCGGCGAAGACAATAGGCTGCGTTGAAACCACGCCCTTCCCTTCTTGAATCGTGATTGACTGATTGGCGTTGATATCCGAGATCGTATCCCTTCGACCGCTTGGCCAGATGACCTCGATGCTCGCGACTCTCTCGGCTTTGCCCAATCCGAACGTGAGCGGCAACTCGCTCTGTGAGCAATAGCTCGAGCCGGTCTTCACAATATTCCAGACTGTCCGGCCGCTCGACGATTTGACAGTTACTTTCGCACCGATGCCGTCGCGATTCGAGCCAGCCCCGATCGTCCTGACGCGAAGCACGTTGTTCTGATTGCCTCCGTCGTTTCGTAGTAAGCGCGCCGGCCCGTTATTCGAAGTGACGAGAATATCCAGGTCGCCGTCGTTATCAAAGTCGCCGTACGCAGCGCCTCTCGCCACCATCGCCTTCTGAATGGCGGCGCCGAGCTTTGAAGTTACTTCCTCGAATTTCTTCTTTCCAAGGTTTCGAAAAAGATGCGGCGGTTCCGCGTACTTGACCTTCGGCTGCACGGTGTTGATGTCATCAGAAACGTGACCGTCCGCTGCGAAGATATCTGGAAGACCATCGAGATCGTAGTCGAAAAAGAAACAGGAAAATGTGAGCGTCAACAGCGTGTTCTGACCAATCGTAGAAGTGGGAGCCTCGTCGATGAACAACCCGGTGCCTTCGTTGTGGTACAGAGCCATCATCTCATTCGAGAAGTTCCCGATGATCAAGCTCGCGCGGCCCGAGCCGTCATAGTCCGCCGCGTCCACTCCCATTCCGGCTCTAGCGACACCGGCTTCGCTGAACGCTACTCCGGCGGCCATCGCAGCATCCGTGAAAGTTCCGTCGCCGTTATTCCGATAGAGCCTGTTCGGCTGTGTGTCGTTCGCTACAAACAGATCCATCCAACCGTCGTTGTCGAAATCGATCATCGCAACGCCCAGCGACTTGCAAGTGGGGTCGTACAAGCCGGCACGCTGAGTTACGTTTTCGAATGTGCCATCACCCTTGTTGTGGTAGAGAGTGGCGCTGTGACCTTTGTAGGATTCCGGTGTGCAATAAGACTTGTTCTTGCCGTCGAGCGTGCAGTAAAGATCTTTCTCGACTGACCAGTCTACATAGTTGCAGACGAATAGATCGAGCTTACCGTCCTTGTCATAGTCAAACCACAACGCGCTGGTCGAGAAACCCGGATCGTCGACGCCGGCCTTGGCGCTCACGTCTTGAAACTTTCCCCCTCCCAGATTGCGGAAGAGGTGATTCGCGCCGAGACAGGTTATATAGATGTCAACGTTGCCGTCGTTGTCGAAATCAGCGACCGCACAACCAAGCCCGTACATCTCGACGGCAAGTCCCGCCTCTTTTGTAACGTCGGTGAACGTTCCGTTGCGATTGTTGTGATAGAGCGCGGGAAAAGACTTCTGCCCCTTGTGCTCGGGCCAGTTCATCGAGTTGACGAGCAGAATGTCTTGCCAGCCATCGTTGTCGTAATCCAGAAACGCACAGCCGGCGCCGACGGTTTCGGGAAGATACTTCTTCCCAAACGCGCCGCTGTTGTGTTTGAACTTTATCCCCGCCTGCGCAGTCACGTCGGTGAATTGAATGGGTCCGGAGTACCGTGGGGCCTCCGTGGGTTGTGGCGCTTGCGCCTGGGCCGTCGACTGATCGGCAGATGACTCTTTCTGCTTTTCGGCAGTCGCGGACTGCTCGGTAGACGGCGCAGTCACACAGCCTAGAAGAGGCGCGAGTAGGAGACCGATTAAGAGACTAGGTAAGAACCCTCTTCGCATTACAAATCTCTTTCACCCAAGACGAGGACTCGAGAAGATTAACTTTGAAGACTCGACTCACCACCGCACGGCTCCTCAATTGGCACAAATAGATGTGCGGGGTAAAGATAATCTTCGCCTGTCTCATCAACGACCCGAATGTGATTACTCCTTGCCGCCGACTCATCAGGCAGGACTTCGTAAACAGTCCTCACTTTCAGATCATCAACGTAGCCACCATCGTTGATACATATCGCAAAGCGAGTTTCGGATTCTTGGCTTTTCATTACGGCGCGCGATTCTACAAAGATGCTTGTACCAAAACACGCCGCACTTCGCGCGGAAGTTCAAGCGTGATGAAATAGTCGGCCGGGAATAAGTAGTCTTCCCCGCTCTCATCTATTACCCGCAAATCTCCGTCCTTCTCAGCATCCTCATCAGGTAGCACGCGGTAAAGCTTGTGGAGCTCCAAGGAAGCTGGATATTCAGAGTTGTTGATACAGATCGCAAATTGTGGAGTAGCCTTCGTCCTTCGTTTCATGATCTCAGTCCAAGTAACGTTTACGTTTGATTTCCTTCCTGCCTATGCCGTGCGCTTCATACCAGTGCAATTCGGTCCAAGACTGTGTTGCCGACGAGAGGCCGATTCCAGTCATGCCGTTAGATCTTTCGGTTCAAACACGAGAATGCCGGCCGGTGCTTTGACCTTTATCTCTTTGTCTTTTGTAAGCAGCGCTATCCCGTGCTCCTCCGCTACCTGAAGCACTATGGCATCTCCTCCCTTCAGTCCAGTCTTGGCTCCCAACAAGCAAGCCCTTTCCGCAACAGCAAGTGTAGTATCAAACCAGTTGATACTCGGGACAGCCAACAGGTTCTTATACACATCTCGGGCAACATCTTCGCTGTTCGTTCTCCTTCGTAGCACGCACGTTGTTTCTACCAAAACTAGCACAGGGCACAGCGCTTCAATCTCGAAGCTCAGTATCTTTTCGAATATCGGGTAGCACTCAGAGTGGAATACGTCCTTCGGATCGAGGCTGCTGATGAAGATGTTACTATCGACCACAATCTTCATCTCTGTCGCTCCGCAGCGACGTCCTCAACGCTATTGCCGCCACTCGACACCTGGCCTATTTCCTCGATGCATCGTGAGAAGACATGTTTCCATTCCACCGGGTTTAGTCCCTGGTAGATGCCGGAGCCATCCATACCTTCAGAGGAAGCGAGCTGACTTCGTTTTAGATAAAGCTCTCGTTCGATCTGCTTGATCTCGTTTATGAGGTTAAGCCTTTGTTCTTGTTCCATAATTCGCTCCTCGTGAGAGAGCATACCGCTACTTTGAGTTACCGTACAGTTGCGGCGATGTCTTAGACGCGCGTGTCACGGAAACGTGCTCGTGAATCTGCTGCCGTTCATTGTTGTCCTCTGGATGAAGCTGTCTGTAGGGCCCTGTAATAGACTGCGCCGATTCATCTGCCTTGAAGCGCTTATACAGCGCCTGCTCCTTCGCAGCCAGCTCAGCATTGCCGAGTCCCTGATAGCACAGCATCAAGTTGTAATGCGCTTGCAAGTCTTCGGCATCGACCTTCAACGCGTCCTTGAACGCGGCGATGGCTTCGGCGTATTGCCTCTTCAAGAACAAAACTCGCCCGATCTGATTTGCGACGACACGATCACGAGGGTACTGCGCCGCTGCCAGGCGAAGGTGCTCGAGCGCTTCGTCATAACGGCCCATCGATTTGATTGCAGTAGCCATGAAGAAATGTGTTTTCGCAAGTGTAGGATTAACCTCAAGAGCCTTGTTCAGGATTTGCTCGGCCGCTTCCATATTGCCTTCCTGAATTCTCGCGCGAGCGACGTTCACCCACCCGTCGGCGTAATCGGGATCCATCTCAGTCACCTTGAGAAAAGCGGCTTCAGCGCCCTTGATGTCTCCCTGCAACAGCAAGCCTATGCCGTAGTCGTTCCATCGCTCACGCACTGACTTGTCGAGATAGGGCTTCGTCTCGAGTAGCGGCGTGTTTCGAGGCAAGACGCGAAGCGTGGTTTCCTGATACGACATGACTGTTATAGGAATGTCGGGAATCTCCTTTATCTTTCCAGATACCGTCGACGTGTCTCCCTTGAAGACCCATCGTCCATCATCATAACCGGGCGCAAGCCCGAACTCTTTTTGCTCGGGATCTCGAATTCCGGCAAAAGCCCACTGGGTATTCCACCACGCGAACTTCCGGTAGTTCACCTTTGCTCGCAGGTAAATCTTATCGCCGCAGTTCTCGGGAATGTTCAGCCGATAGTGAATCGTGTCGGCCGCGCCGGGAGGAATCAGTCTCACATAAGCGACCGAACGCGCCATCCACGCGTTCCTGCGATTGATGGGATTGCCGTGTTCATCCAGAAGCAAGCTTCGATAGAAGTGCGCGCCGCTCTCGACCGGGCCGTGGCCGCCGTCTTCAACGCTGCCGCTGTGAAAGATCGTCTGCCCTTTGTCATCCACCGCTTCGAGCTCGATCCATGCTTCGAAAGCGTCGACTGTTCCGCCCGGAAAGAAATGCCCGACTTTTCGCGTACGCACGACCACTTCGACGCGGACGGAGTCGTCACGCCGCACAGCCGCATCGACCTTGCCTAGCGGCGCGATGACTTCAACCGGTTGCGTGATGAACGCCGGCTGGACGCCGAAGTCCATTGACTCTTCGCCGATTGCAAATGTGCTTGCAAGGCGTTGCTCGTCGGAAGAAGCCAGCTTCTTGGTCGAGGTTGGTTGTGGCGCGCCCGTGCGAACAAGCCCGAAGATGTCGACCGTCACTTGTCCGTCTTGCAGGAAGTCCTGGACGGCTTTCAACTGTTCAGCGTCCTGATTAACGTAGGGCAGAGCGGTGTTCGCGGCCGGGAAACGATGCGAATGTACTTTGCCTTCGCGCGCGGCCGGATCGTTCGAGGCTACGAGCGACATGTGACAATCCGCACACTTTTGAGATTTCGGCGGGTAATAGAAAGACCGCGCTCCTTCACCTGACACGCCCGACGCTTGCCAATTGTCATAGTCGTTGAATCCGCGGAACCAGCGATAGCCGTTCACCGGCACATCGAGATGAACCTTGTGACAGGTTGAGCAAAACTCGGGAGTCTGCTTCGTATGAAAATCTTTCAGAAACGTTTCGCGATGCGGCTGAGGAGCCACTTTGAGCAGATAGTCGTGCACCCACTTCAGCACAGGATTATCGCTGACCGCGAGATCGTGCATAGGCGGATACTCGATCGTGAAGTCGGCCTGGCCCATCGTGCTCTTGACGTGAACGATTGAGTGGCAGGACGTGCACCCAAGCCCGTTCTGAGCTTCCGGGGTATCGATCTGCTCTTTGATTGGCTTATCGAATCGGCCGTTGAAAAACACGGCGTGGTCGTGACAGCCGGCGCACCACTTCGATGGCTTAGTGCCGATCACGTCCTGCATATACTCGATCGATTTTCTGTACCACTGATTGTTAAAGGACGCGAAGTGATGCGCCGATGAATTCCACTGATCGTATATGTCCTTGTGACAGCGGCCGCATTCTTTGGCGGTCATGAAAAACGTCGAAGGTATCGTTCCACCGATGTTCGTCTCTGCTGACGATGGGAAGAACGGGCTCGCCGGGCCCGCGCCTTCGCCCTCCATCGTCAGCGGCACGTCATCTGGATTGGTGATCACATTGCGTGAAGCAGTTGCGTGCCGGCTATAAGCGCCCGAGCCCATCGGGAAGACAAAAAGAAAGACAGCGATCGCCGCATAAGACAGCGATCGCCGATTTGAACCGGCGTAGAGTCGAACAGTTTTGCCGATGATGATCAGCAACGGAATCGATCCGGCTATCGCAAGCCCGATGTGCAGATACAGAGCCCATCGGTAAGGTCGCGTCGCGCCAAAGATCATCAGGTAGAAACCCATCACTGCGCTCGCGGCGATTACTGCTGACGACAACAGCATTGGCCACGACAAGGTTCTCACCCGTCTGACGATGAAGACGCCGAATGAGACGGCGAGAACCGTGCCGAGCAAAAGATGCAGCACGACGTTGCCAAAATAAAAAAGAGTCGGGTCCGCGTACGCAGCTAGGTAAGAACTATTGATCAGTATCGCAAGGAACCCGACGATCAAAAGTCTTTGAGCTCGATTGTTCGTGCGTTCGGCCATCTCACTCCTCAAGCCAATTCGTTTATCCGGCTATGCTGTACTCAAAGAAGAACCGCCCTATTTTGATCACCGGCTTCTCTGTGCCGGGCGGTGTGATCGTCAATGAACGAACCGGCCCGCGTTTCGGATCGAGGTGCGCCTTCAAGTCGCCGACGTGTTTCCCGGTCGCAGCCTCGTAGAATTTGACCTCGAGGGTGTCCTGGTCGCCGGTTCGCTTATTGCCGAAGACATATTCACCCGGGCGAAGCTCGAAGTCGCCGCACTTTATCGTCACTTGCGTCACGAAGAAGTGGGTATACTTCCCCTCAGCGGAATAGCCCGCGGTTATCATTACGACTCCGGCGATGAATTTCCCGTTGCTATCGATGATGCCGGACGCGGTGCGAAACTCGGTTTCGATGCGTTCGTTCTCAACTGCGACTCGGGACGGGATGAGCGCCTTCAGCTCTTTTTCGGTCGCCGCTCGCCACTTATGGTCGCCTGTTTGGCCGAACCCGGCTGAAGCAGAAAGCAGCAGCAGGGGAATAAGAAAGTTCCTGATCATAATCTTTGTCTCCAGGATTCCAGATTGAAATTGTATTTTGATAACTCGCATCTGGTGATGAATTCCATTCAGCCATTCACAGACCCGAGTTCGGTTACACCCCAAGCGAGTCGCCCGTAACGATATTCCAAAAGGCGGTTTTTGTCACTAAACCAAAGGGGGACACATTCTTATACCTTTGTTATAGTGCCCTACTTAAGGTGAACTATGCCGCGTTGAAGCGCTGTCGTTGCAGCTTTAGTCCGATCGTTCACCCCGAGTTTACCCAGCACGTTGTTGACATGAATCTTAACCGTGCCCTCCGTGA
>JADGNW010000441.1 GCA_017883315.1 Blastocatellia bacterium
ACGCCTCGCCACCGAGCAAAGCGGCTATGGAAGCCGCGTGCCCAAGTTCCAGCATCTGTTCTGCAACACCGCATTTGGCACGCTGAAGTTCTCGCCGCAGGAACTCGCCATCGTCTGCGAACTCTTCCTGCGCGGTCCCCAAACGCCGGGGGAGTTGCGCAGCCGCGCCGGCCGGTTGTGCCGGTTCAGCGACGTGACGGAAGTCGAAGCCGTCCTTGCCGGCCTCGCGTCAAGGGAAGATGGCCCCTTCGTGATGCGCCTCGCCCGCGAACCCGGCAAGCGCGAATCCCGCTACGCACACCTCTTCAGCGGCGAGGTCGCCGGGCGCGAGGAGAGCGAAGCCCGGGAGGGTTCGGCTGACTTTGTGGAGAAAGCGGATGCCGGGGGCGGACGCCTGAGCCAACTGGAACAGCGCGTGGCCGATGTCGAAGCCGAAGTGGCCAAGCTGAAGAACTTTCTCGGCAGCCCGACCGACCCTTGAGGAGGCGAATGGAGCGCTGCCGGGTTAGCTTACATCTTCTTGCGAAACGTTCGGTCTATCAGCTCCAATGATTCCGCACTATCCCATTCCTTGGATCCATGGATCTTCTTGAGCACGCGGCCATGGGCGTCGACCAGAATCGTCAACGGGATGGTATCGGCTCCCAGCATTTTTTCCAGTAACAAGTTTCTATCGAGATAGTTGTCAAACGTGACCTTTGATCGCGCGAGGAAAGCCGCCGCCGCGCTGGCATCGTCGTCGGTCGAAACGCCGATTATATTGAACTGTTTCCCGCCAAAGCGGCGGGAAAGCCGCTCGAGGGATCCCATTTCCTCCCGGCAGGGACCACACCAACTTGCCCAGACATTGATGATCAGCGGCTTTCCGCGCAGTTCCGAGAGTTTTCTGAAATCACCGGCGAATCCGTACAACGATGCCTCGCGAAGGACACCGCCGACATCGACCTCGCCCGGCGTTTTCGCGAATACGGTTGTGGATATTGCCGATATCCAGAAGACAACTAGGAAGATTATTCTTGTCATAGTACCACTGTGAATTACGGATGATGCTCGGCTGATGGCTCCTCACTCTGGGCGAAACTGACAACTTCTGGTTGCCACCGGTAGCCAACAATTCCTGCGCTGGTGCGGTTGTCCGCTACTTCGCACCCGGTTTCTTACCGACACTCTTACGCGTCGAGCCCGAAAAGTAGTCCGCGTAATGCCTGTCACTCTTCATAATGTGCTCGCGCTGCCACTTTTGAAAGACCTTGATCACCTCGCGCGACACGTTCCTCTTCGTCCTGAGGGACATTTGCGCCAATTCGTGCAATTCAGCATTGAACTGCCGGTGTTCTTCGATGTGCCGCTCAAGCTCAGGGTAGCCGATAATCCGCATCAAACTTTCCTCTAGCGCAAAATGCCCCTGAATGAGGCCGAGGAGTTGGACAATGGAAGAATCCGCAATCCATCTATCCTGCTTGGACAATCCTTCTTCTGCTATGCTTACAAAGCAGTCGAAAATACGCTTGTGCTGCAGATCTATCTCGGGTATGCCGAGCAAGTATTCGTCCTTCCATTCCAAATCTTTCATTTTTCCTCCGCCGAGTAATCGGGGATACGAACACTGAGAGGGAAACCAGCGTTCGCGTCTGCCCCGACTTGTCACCCCGCTACCCCAGGTTTGCGCTGGGCCTCCCCGTTCGAGTAACGCGGGGCCTATGGATACGGTGCCAAAGATACTACGCCGATTTTGTAATCCAGAACAAAAATGGGCATTCTTGGTTGCCCAGGGGTGCTCCTTGTCTCACCGCGCTAAGGCTATCGGCGAGCGTATAGACACGTATAGACACAAATTTCGCAAAGTTGCCAAACGCTGATTCTGTAAGTGCTTGAAGGAGTGGTGGCCAAGGGCGGAATCGAACCACCAACCCACGGATTTTCAGTAGGAGCCACCCTCGAAATTATGGTTACCAACCTGAAGATTCCGAAACGATTTTTTGTTGGTCGTTGTGCCGCCCTTCCCCGACCGAACCCCTTCCGAACCGGCGTTCGAAAAAGGCGCAGATGTGGTTGTGAAACACAAACAAAAACATCCGCTTACCCAAATTTTCGACCGAGCGAAGACTGAACGTCAAAACCGGGAGTGCCGCCGAGAGTGGTGTTGCCGGCTGGCGTTGAAAACCGCACCGCGAGGTGGCGCCAGGTGGCTCAGACAGCCGCACTCGGGGGCAGCGGCCGGGGGGTATGCCCCAGAGGGGACCACTGCGGCCCGAGGTGGGCCCGACTGCACCCACCCCGGACCTGCTGCGCCTGCCGCCTAGGTCGCCGGTCGCATCCCTTTTTCAATGATGACCGAGGCGCTGTTTGCCGCGTCCTGTAACGACTTCGACGACTAGTGGCTGTAACGCTGGGTGACCTTGGGATCACTGTGACCGAGTATCTGCTGGACCTCGTAAAGCGTCCTTCCGCTATTCACCAGAAATGATGCGTACTGATGCCGCAGATCATGGATACGCAAGTGTGGCAGTCCTGCTTTCCGCCGCAATCGACCCCAAACTTTGTGAATCGTGGTGTAGGGCTCCCCCGTCTGGCGATTGATAAACCGATAATCAAATGTGCCCTCCGTATCCAATTGATTCAGAATTTCGATGGCGCTATCGTTCAACGGTACCGAGCGAACACGCTTTGACTTCGAGTTAGAGGCAGGAATGCGCCAGACACGGTTCTGCTTATCAATTTGACTCAATGTGGCCTGGAGCGCTTCATTCAGGCGAGCGCCCGTGGACAACAGGAACATCGCAATCAAACAGACCGGGCAGTTCTGGTCAGTACGCAGCACAGTCAGCAATTTCTCCAACTGGTTATCATCAAGGTAATGCTCGAACTTGTTGTCAACATTGAACAGCGGAATGCGCGCCGCAGAGTTCTTCTCGATTAGATTGACAGATTTGACGGACCACGTGATTTGCCCTTCTCTCCCCGAGAGAGTAGCGTTGTATCCGTAGGCCCTCGTGTTCCCGAACGGGGGCGCCAGCGCGAACAATTACTAGGTAGCACAAGACTCCGATGACGCAAAGCGTGCTAAGCGTACTGATTATCGAAGACGAACCGGTGTTGGCAAGGAACATTGGCACGTACCTGCGTCGCTTTGGCTACGAGGTACGCATCGCGTCTTCGGCCGAGGCGGGTCTGTCGGAACTCGAAACTTTCAAACCCGACGCCATCCTTCTCGACTTCAATCTGCCGCCCGGAATGAACGGGTTGGAGGCACTGGCCAAGATCCGTGCCATCTACCGCCAAATCAAGGTGATCATGATGACCGCATATGGCAACGACGATCTTGCCGAGAAAGCGATCCGGGGCGGCGCCTGTCAATTCGTCACGAAGCCGATCTCAGTCGGCAAACTGAGACAGATGCTCGAAGAAGCCGTTCTCAATTAGCCGCCCGACCAAGCTCTGTTCTAGTGTCAATGCCCATTGCGGAAAGGCGGATCCACGAAGACGTGATCATCCAGAAGAGGACCCGTTAGCCCAGCGGCACCCGTAGCGACCAGGAGTTCCGAGATTTGACCGGATTGGGGAGCTAACCGGGGTTCGAACCGACAGTTGATGAATGTCCGGTATTGGCTGAATGCTGTTGAAAAACTCGGTTTCTGCCGATGATGGAAAAAATCTGGCTCCTGTAGGACGGGAACGTCGCGTCAAGCCGGGGGCCTACCAGGACGAACTGATATCGCGCTGCTGAGCCTATCCATTGCTTCACCCGCGGACGGTAGATGAAATTCTCGATCAGATCCGCATCTGGCGGAAATTTGCTGCCCTCACGATTTCGAGTTTTTCAACAGAATAGACCTAGAGGAGTCACTCAAAGCCTCGGTGGTGAATGACGACTTCGCCGCGAGAGCGGACGCTGGCGAGACCCTACATCGAGCAGATAGATCGGACGTAGGAGTACCAACCGACGTAGCGCACGCGATGCTCGTAGCGATCGGGAATGTGTTTGCAGAGCAGTTCCAGCCACTGGGCGCCGGGCATCACCTGGAAGTTCCTCTTGAGGCCCGCGTGCGACAAGACAAGCCGGCTCGCGATGCGGCGATGCGCCGGGCGTGCCTGGAATACGGTTACACGATGGCAGCGGTCGCGCGGGAAGCGGAGTTACACTACTCGACAGTGAGCAAGGTTATCAAGGGGGAAAGATGAAAACCGTGATGTCAAGACCTGACCCCTATGTTTCGCTTCACTAAGTGATTGAAAAATGGAATTACGCGATTCTCTACGCGGTGAACCAAGTGAGAAATCGTCAGAGCAAAGCGATACCATCCGGCAGATTTTATTACGGCAATGCCTGATGCCGAAGCAGATGCATCAACCAGATTCCGCCAATGCTAAGCGGGAACAAACCGATAAAGAATAAAAAGACTGAACCTGCGATGGGACCATCTGAGGTAACAGGTCTGGCGGAGACTGGGTCTGTAGTCGAGTAAGCCACTTGGTAGCGCGTACCTAGTCTGTCATGAGCATGGTTTATCTGGCTTTGAGAACGCACCGTTATTGTGCGCCCGTCGGAAGCTTGAAACTGTAAAACAGGGTAGGTTTCGTCGGGATAATGAGCACTGTTGCTCTTGACTAAATCGTATCCAGTCACCGTTGCTGTCGTTGTAATAAATCCGGAAGGATTGTTCTGAA
>JADGNW010000442.1 GCA_017883315.1 Blastocatellia bacterium
CCGCCAAATAATCGATCAAACCCACGGAATAGATGAAATCCTGCGGTGGCAATGACGCGAGGGCGCCGGTGTCGCGCAGGATGTCGGTAAATGAGATATTCAGGCCCTGCACGCGCGCCTGACCTTCGGAGTTGAGGACATGCGGATAGGTCTTCTCGAGAGCATAATTGAGGGCGGCCTGATCTTGATCGATCAGGGTAAATGCGGCGCGATGATCCATCAGACTCGCGTCGGCGAGGAACAGCTCCACCTCACGCGCTGGACCGCTTCCAAGGCTTAGTATGCGGGCGGCGCGGGCATTTCCTCTTTCCCGGACCACTTTGGCAATGTTTAAACGGACCATCTCCATGCGCGTCCTGATACACTCGGCAACCTCGAGACCGAGCCGGTGCATGAGCATCTGAAAGACGGTCGAGCCTTTTCGCTCCCAATCATAGACTTGGTTCATAATCTCGAAGTCGCCCGGATAGCCGAGCGGCTTTGCATAGCTGCGATCCCAGATGGCGCCGCCACGTAATTCGGGTGCTACGACGACTTCCGTGAAAGCCTTGGTGGCCTTAAGAACTTCGCGATCTTTCATTATGTCCCGAACCAGGCTATTCCCAGTGCGCCACAAGGAGCGCCAATGGTCCACCAAAGGGGCTTCGCAGGCTTGATATGCCCCTTCAAAATCGAAATTGCGGTCGAATTGGCGCGCGAGCATGATGTTCTCATCGAGAACATCGCGATACGAACCGAGCACTTTCAAAAGATCGGCGCAGAACAGGCGATATTCCTTCGGCACCAGCTGAACTGCATTGCCGGTGATCAGAGACGATTGTAGCGCGATCTGCGCCTGTACGTTGCGCGCGAGAAGCTTGTCAAAATCAATGAAGCCGTTGACGAAGCTGAACGCGAGCTTCGAGCCAAATACAGTGGTTTCGCGACGGGAAACAAGCGCGGTGCTTTCGAAAATAGTGCTGCCGGACTGCTGGATGGTTAGTGGAACGATTTCTCCAAGATCCGGGATGTCCTCGACCGCGTGACTGCAGACCACCGCAAGCCCGCCAAGGCTGATATTCTGAAGCTTATGAAGCGAGCTTCGAACTTGAACGCGCGGACTAACATGCGGGAACAACTTGCTCGCCTCATACCGTGGCGCGCGGAACCGGATCTCTCGACCGCTTGAACCTTTGAGCTCTTCATACGCGAGCATAGCCTCACTCCTACTCGTGAGGCCGCGCCTTCGAGAGTATGCTCGATGCCAAGTACCCCAAACAAATTGCGCAGAACTCTGCCAGCCAGCGCGATGGTTAACAAATAGTATGCGCGTAGTTAACAAGAGGTTACCGAATCATCTGAAAACTCGGTGCGCTTTCGCGCATAGCGTGCGATGCAACGGTGCAGCTAAGCCCGCATAAACTGGGCCATCGAAGGAGCGCATCAAAACCAACCGATGCGAGCAATCCTAGGAATTCAGGTCGAACGTGATGGCCGGATATCTAAACTTGAATGACCCATATGTTATGCGCGACCCGGGTGATCCGAAAGGAGCGGACAAGCAAGAGGCAGTCTCAGTCACTCGGATGTTTGGGATGTGCGCGGTCGGCTGGCACGACTGTATCAAGCGCAGCGGCCATCCTCTCATACTCCGCGATGGTTTCGATCAAGTTGTCCCGTGCGGCACCATGTAGTGTGCTGTTCACAATCGTTTGAAGTTCAGCCGCGCGTTGTCGGTAATGGCGCGCCGTTTTGTCCACTTTATATTGTCTCCACATCGCCTGCCGACCGCGCCGTTTGCGCGTAGTCTTGAGCAACGCGCTTCAGCGTCTCAGCGGTGTTTTTATATCCATAAGAATCAGGTGACGGTGGCGCTGCCTCAGGTTGCGGGGCGGCGAACGCTGGTTTTTCGGTCATTTAGGGTGCCCTCCCACTGACAACTCTATGCCCTTGCTAAGCGCCGCGATGACCGAAACAGACCGCTAAGGCCGTCGCTTACAGCGCTCGTCGCAGGTGAAGCGAAACGGGATTACAAAGAGAAGACCCCGGCCAGGGGGGACCAGCTAGGAGGCTTCTCTAAAGATCCGCACGCATGGGCACGCGGACAGAGAACAACATCAATGCACACAACGGCAGGACCGTAATGAGCATTGAGCACTCAACTCGCGTTTTTTTCTTCTCTATGTGTACGAAGTTCTCGTTCGATCTTATCGGCTAACTCCCTCCAGGACCTCGCAATGGATAAGTAAGCGTCGCGCAACTCCGAATCTTCACACGGCCAGGCCAACTTCGCGGCATCTATTGCGCCGCTCCGATAGCCGTCCATCCGTTCGCGTGTGTAACCAGAATGCGTGCTCATCTGTTCTTCTCCGCGAAATTGAGGCGGCGGTTAAACTCGATGTCACCGTCGTACTGTAGACCGACGAGGTGATTCGGATAGAGCATTCCTTGCGGTGTGTCTGATCAAAACAGACCTCGATCTCTCAATAATGACTCCATCCGGTCAGATAATCTCAGTACTCCCCTTCAACACAGCAACTTCCTCGGTCGCAAGTGAGAGCGTCCATCAACGCATCTGTCAGTATCAGGCCGTTCCTCATACCAGCGTCTCCGCGTTCGCTCTGATGCAACAGCAGCCGTTTGAAAACCGTGTGAAACCCGTGCGGTTTTGACCAGATTCGATGATCGGAATGCGTTAGTGTCTGCAATCGTCGAACGCGCCACAGGCGTCGGCGACTGAGAGACCCAAGCGACACATTCAATAGTGCCCGCGCTCCCGCAACTGCAGGAGGTGAACTCAATGACCGAATATCGTCATGATTTTGGATGGTCGTACGCGCGCAAGAAGTCCAATGTGACGCTGTATGCTGCTCGAGAACTGCCCGGCACACTACTCTTCAGACGCAAGCGCACTACAGCAGCGGACATCAGACGATCTGTAAGGCCTCATGTTCTGAGGCGCGGAGAACTCGAAGACTTGGCGGACTTTGAATTCAGCGAGTATGGCCGCGATTCCCGCTTTCCCGCCGGTTGGTGGCTTCTGCCCGCATTTTTGCTGGCCGTCCTTTTTTCGGTTTGGATCGTCAACCTCTTGGTTTGATTTTACGATATCCGTTTAGACGCTCGGGATCGCCGCTTTTTAAACTAAGCCAAAACACTCCCCAAATGAGTCAGTTTCCGCTAAGTTTCGCGCTCACCGCTGTGCTTTCGAGGGGAACTGGCATGGCGGGTTCCTGTTCTTGGCGCGGGGGCTCGTCTAACTATGTCATCGTCCGATCAGAGGGGCCGCAAGGCGGCAAAAACTGACCGTATTTCGCGGCAACCGCGAACCAAAGAGCCATTTGATCCAAAAGTCTTCCTTGCCACAGTCAATGGCGGGCGGACGATCTCAACCTGCCCCAAGAATCAAAAACTCTTTGCGCAAGGAGAAGATGCGGATTCCGTTTTTTATATTCTCAGTGGCAAGGTCAAGGTTACCGTCATTTCCACACTCGGCAAAGAAGCCGTGGTCGCAATCCTCGGCGAGGATGAGTTTTGCGGTGAAGGGTGCCTGACAGGTCAACCTAAACGTATGGCGACGGCGTCAGCTATAACGCAATGCAAGATCATGCGAATTGAGAAGGGAGCCATGCTTCGCGTGCTTCACGACGAGCCAACCTTCTCCGGACTATTCGTTACCCATCTCTTGCAGCGTACGATCCGTGTGGAAGAGGATTTAGTCGATCAACTTTTCAATTCTAGCGAGAAGCGTTTGGCGCGCGCCCTTTTGCTTTTGGCGAATTTCGGTAAGGAGGGAAGGCCTGAGCCGCTTATCACGAAGGTGAGTCAGGAGACACTCGCTGAGATGATAGGAACCACACGGTCTCGCGTGAGCTTCTTTCTGAACAAGTTCCGGAAATTGGGTTTCATTAGCTACAACGGCACAATGGAAATTCACAGTTCCTTGCTGAGCGTGATCCTACACGATCAACCTCACATCACAGATAAGACGGGCGGATCAGCCGTCACATAACTCCGGCGTTGAAGGGCCCGCGCAATGCGACCGCGCTCAGCCGAACAGCACGCCAATAGGTAACTGCTTGTATGTCTAAGTATTGGTGGCAATGTATGGCTTGCGGCGACAGACCGACGTGGTTGACAGTCTGCAACTCACGTAGCGTGGCCGCCTTTATCTGGGATGAGTTAGCGCCAAGCGGCTGGGATCAGAAGCTTCTGCTTCGTAGGTGCAAATGTACCCGCCGCTCGCTGCGCATCACGTACCGGTTTCGGCGCGGCGATCCCGAGAGGATCAGTGTCCGGTATATCGTTGGACTTGGTCCCGATGGTGACTATCTCCCTATGCTGTGGGAGACCTTTCGGCATTCGAGTCCCCGGACGCATTGGGTTGATTTCAAATACCAAAGAAGCCGCAGTCCTTGGGGGCTCAACAAGCGGCTGGTCCTGGAGAAGGCTGAATTTGCCAGTCTGCTTCGAGCGTATGAACGCGCGGCTTTTGTGCCGAAACGAGTAGAGGTCGGTCTTCACAAGCGGGGCGTGCCCTAGACAACCAACAACGCCCGCCGATGGCCGACGGAACTTACTGACGCGACAGATGCCAGTCGCAAACCATCCACCGCAAACGCATCCCGGAACTACGGTAACGTGATGGCGTTGGTGCGGCGTCGTACCGAAGTTTCTTCGCGCCTCCGGCTCGTGAAGGGTTAAACCAACCCCAGCACCCGACCAACCTCTTGGCCGTCGGCGATGAGAGAGATCAGGAACTTTCAGGTTTCTCTTGCTCCCCCTTGATACCAGACGACAGAGCCCGCTATGCGAGACTATCAATACGAATTTTTGGGTTTAGACGGGCGGCTTGAGGCCGCATTGACGCTTTGTGCACAATCAGACGGCCATGCTAGTGAACTTGGACGCGATATCTTATCTGGGAGCGAATGCCTCACGCTGGAAATCAGGAAAGACGAAACTCTAATATTCCAGATCGACCGGGACGCTGCGCGAGAGCGCCGCGTCTAGCCATAGCGCCTCCTGCGTCTAGTTAGGAGCGCCGGAAAAACAGTCGCGCGTCATGCCTCTCGGTCCGTATTTAATCTGCCATTACCAAGGAGTAGCCATGCAGAATGGCACAAAAACAACGATGAGCATGCACCGCACCAAATCGCCCACGCCATTTGTTGACCGCTCAAAGCGGCGGACACCTAATGTCGCCCGCCCGGAGTTGAGGGGCACTCAAGACGCGCAAAGAAGCTACGAGCGGTATCTGGTCCTAGCTCAAGCTCAAGCGCAGTCTGGTGATAGGATTGGGGCGGAGAACTACTACCAGCACGCCGAACATTATTTCAGGTCGATGCACTCTGACCGAGAAACGACATAGGAGAAATCGCCTCCGATGTGGAAGTTGATCTGCTGGCGACTGCATCAACTTACCCATCGCGCGCGTCACCCCTTCCCACGCTCGCGCGTATTGGGTCCAACACAATCAGAAAAGTAAGACATGAGCCAGTTCGATGCGAGACTAAAGAACTTTCTGTTCGCCGAGATCGGAACGGGTGATAGTGGGGCACCGCTCACCATGATCTCAGCTTTGGCGCGTTGCTGCTCCGATCCATGGATGGAAGCCGCCCGGCTGTCAGCCTTGCCAAAGGCATCCACGGCGATGGTCGGTAAATCGCGAGCCTGGCCGGCGGCTGCGGCTTAGCAAGGAGCGCCGGCAGACCAAGTCGGGCACGTTCCTCGATCAGGGCGCCAACAATCCGCATCGTCTGGCCCCGCCTCTGCCCAGCGATATCGGGTCGGGCGGCGGCGCGTCCTCGCCCTCGCTTCAAGGTCCATATTCCTCGCGTAACCGCCCACTCTGCAAATGAGCGTGTGTTTTTACGAAGATATTCGGCGGCGCCCGGCTTTCCCCTGCCGTCAATAGCATCGATAGCGGCAACATAGTCCTCCCGCGTGAAGCTCGAAACTTCGCGGCCCCTGAGGCCTGACAGGCCTCGCTTCAAAGAGGAAATGATAGTTGGAGTGTTCACGACACGCCGTCGCTGCAGGTTTGCCTCGTAAGTGTCGAGAACTGCGCCCAGACTGGCCTGGACAGAGCGACGCGCATAGCAGGATCGGCAAGGAACTCGCGCTGAATCTGCCCGCAAGAGCTTGGCGTACCATCAAGTGGCGCGAAGGCTCGGCCGAGCCGCTGATCTCTCGCTTTGCACGGATTCGCGTGCGGGCCGCCCATCGCGATTACAATCTCAGCAAGAGCCGCCCGGAAGAATGGCTGCTCATCGAATGGCCTAAAGGCGAGAACGAGCCGGCCAAATACTGGCTCTCGACACTGGCGGAAAAGATTGTCTTCAACCATTTGGTCGATTTGACCAAGCTGCGCTGGCGTATCGAGCGCGACTATCAGGACCTCAAGCAAGAGGTCGCGGCTTGGGCATTTTGAAGGGCGTGGATGGCGCGGATTCCATCATCACGCCTCGCTCTGCATTGCGGCCTACGGATTCCTGATCTCCGAACGGGAGACGATTCCCCCCTCAGCACCTCGTGCCACCGTGCTGTTCCAAGCGCCTGCCGTTCCCGAAGGTTACAAACCCAGAGG
>JADGNW010000443.1 GCA_017883315.1 Blastocatellia bacterium
GAAGCTCGGCCTCCTGCCCAAGCCAGTCCCTCTCTTCAATGGGCGTCTGCTCTGCCTCGAGCTCGATCCGCTTCCAAAGCGTGTCGAGGACAAGCCGCCCAAAAGTTTCGAGATCGGAATATTCGAAATGCGGCAACCATGCGTCTTCAATCTCCTTCTTCAGGGATTCGACCTTGTCCTGATCATCCTGGTTCTGCTCGAAGAAGTCGCTTGTCTCTGTGCCTGCAATCTGTCGAGAGAGAGCTTCGCTCCGGAAAAAGAAAAAGCTTCGGTCCTTCTGGTAAGTAGAATAGCGCTCGAAAACAGAGCGGATGATGTCTGCATCTTCCGGTGCCACATCTTCCTGCAGGAGATACTTGCGTTTATCCGCATCCCATCTGTAGCAACGGACCAGGTAGTCCTTCTGCTCGCTCGAGAGAGTTTGTCCTTCGAGCTGATCTGCGAGGATCTTGCGCAGGTCCACTACCTGCTTCGGAACGCTCCCGTGCAATACTCCGTGATAGATTTCTTGCGCGGCGATGGAATGGCGGTGACCTTCGGGAACAAAACCATAGCGATGCCCCAGGATTCCGAGAAAGTAGGGGCGGCAACTATCGATCTCATCCAGGCAAATGTCGAGCGCCTTTCCGTGTTCGGCATCGGCCTGGGTAACACCCCAGCGAAGATCCACGTCGACCAGTTGCACGTGTTTTGTGCGGCATCTTTCTTTCAGTTCGGGAAACACCACGCGAACCAGATGATCGCGCTCGCGGTGCATATCCCGAAAGGTAGAAGAAATGAAAACCCGAACCGTTTTCCAACCTGCTGCCACTGATCAACCTCTCTGATTCGACTCTAGTAGGATCAAAGGATGACGGCAACTGAAAAGCGGGTGGAGCCTTCGAGCATCACCATCATCACCGATGAAAGTGAAGTGGATCACCGTTAGGATCTTGACATAGGAATCGGGGTTCATCATCATGTGCGTGGCTTCACACACCGCTCGCCTAACCGGTTCGTGGCTTTGTATTCGGTTTTGGTATTCGAGCACGCTCATATAGTTCTTCCTTTTTTCAGTCCAGCCAGCCGAATAAATCCGCGAAACCGGGACCCAAGGAATGCCCCGTCTCTTACCGGCGATTCGCGTCCGGTGAGAAAGGAGACACGTCAATGCACGCCTTTAGAGTATTCGTCAGCTATTCACACCGGGACTTGGAAATGGCCGAACAGGTTGTCAAGATCCTCAATGAAATGGGATTGACACCCGTCTGGGACAAGAACATCAGGCCCGGCATGCCATTCACCGATGAAATAAGGAGCCTCATTGGATACTCACACGTTTTCATGCCGCTTATCACCGAGGGCTCTAAGGAATTCCCGTGGATCCACCAGGAGACGGGCTACGCGATGGCCATGAACATTCCTGTGCTGCCGGTGGCGATCGGGAACCCCTTGCCAAGCGAGATGATCGCGCAGTTGCAAGGGATCTCCGTTCAGCCAGATCTGACGGACCTGGACCATCAGCTTCGGCAGATCAACTTCGAGCAAATGATGCGATCACCATCCGCGAAGGCTAGCGCGATCGTGGAGGTTGCTGACTGGCCCGAGACCCGCACCGAGCTAATGGCCAGGTTTGCAAATCGCGTGGCGGAACTGGGCGGGTACAGCGAGGTGCGTCAGCAAGCACAACTGTCGTCGTTTTGCATTCCAGACAAGAGCGAGGATGATCCGATTTGGGATCTGCGATCGGGCACATGCGCGGGCAGTCACTACTACTACAGCCTGTTGAGGGAGGAGCGCAGGGCTTTGGAGGCTCATGCGCGAGCAGAAGGGTGTTTCTTAATCATCGACCCGACAGTTGATCTGGGCAAGACGGATACCACTCGGGTACGCTTGTCTATATTGTTAGAGTTTCTGTGCTCGATGCCGGACGACAAAGTCCAGGTTGTGACCACGGCGCGCGTGCGTGAAGGCAACCTGACGATCGTAGGCGACTGGTTTGTGGCAGAGTCGCTGGTGAGGCTGCGCAGCAAGGGCTACCGGCAGACTGTGTTTAGCTGGCACGCACCGACTGTTTTAGGTTGGGTGAGAAAGTTCGACCAGGAGTTTGAAGAACTCTACAGGCAGAGTGATCTGCAGCCCGGAGCTTCGCGCACGGCTGCGATTGCACAGATCGAGCGGATCATAGCCGGCTTGCGGCAGCGGCCGATCAGTGAAGGGACCTTGGCCAGCTCCGGCCAATAGGAATATCACTTCCAGACTCCGACACTAATGACCAATCCACTGATCTTGAGGCAGCGATGGAGATTTATCCGGGCACAATTCACCTGAACAGCTACCTGACACTCGACGAACAGGTAGCCCTGGTTAGGAGATGCAACAGCATCGGGAGCGGACCCGCCGGATTCTACACGCCAGCCGTTCGAGGTGGAGCTTACATGCGAATCCAGATGGTCTGCCTGGGTCGGCACTGGAATGCGAAGACGTACAAGTACGAGGCGACTCGCTCCGACTACGACGGGCTTCCTGTACAGGAGCTTCCCGCTGACCTGAAGGACCTCGCCCGCCGAGTTGCGGCTGAAGCGGGAATGAACATCGAGCCGGACATTTGCCTGCTCAATTGTTATCCGGAGGCTGGGAGGCTCGGGCTTCATCAGGACAAAGACGAGCGCCCCGAAACGATCGAGGCAGGGATTCCGGTTGTCTCTATTTCCCTCGGCGACTCTGCGAAGTTTCTAATTGGCGGAACCAGACGGAAGGATCCGGTGAAGACAATCGTCCTGGAGTCTGGGGACGGGATTGTAATGGGTGGCCCGAGCAGACTTAGATATCACGGAGTATCCGGAATTCTCTCCGACACTGCGCCGCGCGAGCTTAACATCCAAGGAAGATTCAATCTCAACTTCCGCCAATATTGATCAAGGCGTGGCAGTCGCGTCGGAGATGGTTCGCGCTTCGTCCATGGATTTCCGGCTCAATCGCCCAAGCGAAAGGAACAGGCTTGAGTTTGTTGACATTCAATGAGACCTCCTCTTCGATCTAAGCGACTTACAAAGGTCCTCTATCTCCGAACTATCCGCACCGCGTGAGAGCAGTTCGTGTCCCGCTATCACAGGCACAGAGGGGTACCCCGGCTCAGTAGCTGCGTTCGCTTGTGTCGCCGCCTTCGTGGGACAATCGAATCCTCAACTTCGGCTCGCCTTCGATATGAGAACCTGTTGAGAAACGCGGGCCGCTCCTCTGAATTACTAGATTAAACCAATTGGCCTCAAAAAAACTATTGACGTAGAGATTCACAAGAGTAAAATGCTGCTCACGCCTCGCCCCTTATTTGTGTGGCATGTTTCTGCACTTGGACCGTTCGTCCCCACTTGAACAGGCGCAGTTGGTTTTTCGCCCTCCCGTAAGCGCGCCAACTAAAACTCCCTTTCGGCGCATACCGTAGCCCACGAGGGGAATGCCCCTTGCAAATACAGTCGTTGCCGCTGACACAGCAGTCCTTAAGAAGACGATGCGGCCCGGCTGATGTAAGTCCCTTGCCATGACTCAGCCCTGTTCTATCAAGGAGAGAATTGTGAAAAATAAAGCAATCACTGCCGCGCAGCCCGATCCTCAACCGTCGGCGCGCCAGCTTCATTTAGTGGGACCTGCCGACTCGCCCGCTGACTCGCCCGCTGACTCGGAAGACTCAATTGAGCTCGACGATACTCTTACTCTGGCCGAGCAATCCGAGACTGCCGACGATGAAAAGACCTCAGAACACGAAGTTGAGACTGAGCTGATCGCTCAGCAGGTGGACACCACCGACGACCTCGTAGGCATGTATCTTCGCGAGATGGGCGTGTCGCCGATGTTGACTCGCGAGGGCGAAGCCGTGCTTGCGCTTCGGATCGAGCGTGGCCGCCGCCGGACCGCAAAAGCGATTTCGCGCTTGCCAATCTGCATCGAGGAGATCATTGGCACCGCCGACCGATTGAAGCACGGCGAGCTGCACATTCGCGATGTCATAAACTTCCGAGATCAGGAGGATATAACCGAGGCGGGCATCGAGCAGTGTTTGATCTCGACGCTGAATTCGATCGCCGAAATCGCGAGGGAGTACAAGGTTGCGTTAAGGCTGCACGCGCGAACCCAGAATGAGCGAAAGAGTTCGAAGAAGCTTCCAAAGCTGCGACGCAAGCTAGCGCGGCAGAGAGTGCTTGTGAGCCGCTTGTGCTGCGAGCTCGATCTTACGGCGCGCCAGTTTGAGCATCTGGGTGGACTGGTCCGCAACGCTGTTCATCAGGCGCGCGACGCGAAGGCCGCAGTGCACACAGGGCAAGAAGCGCTTGAACGCAAGAGGCGCCGCAAAGCAAATGATCACGACCAGAAGCTGGAGCTGCGCCGGTCGAATCGACGACTTTCCGAGCTGGAAACTCGATGGCACGTGAGATCCGCCGAGCTTGAGCGCGCACTCTCGCAGATGTGTGCCGGCGACTATGAGGCAAGTTGCGCGAGAGATGAGATGGTGCGCTCGAACCTCAGGCTTGTAGTCTCGATCGCAAAGAAGTACACGGGACGCGGTCTTCAATTTCTCGACTTGATTCAGGAAGGCAACGTCGGGTTGATGAGGGCGGTCGAGAAGTTCGATTGGCGGCGCGGCTGCAAGTTCTCAACTTATGGCACGTGGTGGATTCGGCAGGCTATCACCCGCGCGATAATGGAACAGGCCCATACGATCCGGATTCCGGTGCACATGATCGAGACGATCAACAAACAGGTTCAAGCAAGCCGCGCGCTGGAACAAGAACTGGGACGAGCGCCAACCACAGAAGACATTTCCAGGAAGCTTGATGTGTCCGAGTCTCGAGTGCGCAAGGTGTTCGAAGTCGTACAGGAGCCGATCTCGCTGGAAACGCCTGTCGGATCAGACGAGGACGTGAGCCTCGGCGAGTTGATCGAGGACAAGTCGGTTGCGGGCTTCAGCGAGGCATTGATCAATGCCGACCTCCGCGAAGCCATCGATGACGCGTTGAAGCATCTGACGCCGCGTGAAGAAAAAGTTTTGAAGATGCGATTCGGGCTTGGGCACGCCGGCCGCGAGCACACACTGGATGAAGTAGGCAGTCACTTCGGAGTCACTCGCGAGCGCGTGCGCCAGATCGAAGCGAAGGCACTGTTCAAGCTTCAACACCCGTCGCGCTCCAGCAAGCTAAAGACCTTTGCGGGTCCGAACCTCGCGCCACCGCAACTGACGTTCAAGGGCCAGCCGCCCAGCCGCCTTTCCGAATCCTCAAATATGAGGAATGCATCATGACCAAAACAACGGCCTCTATACTGATCGTCGACGATGATGAAGCGATACGCGGCCTCCTTAGCGCTTGCCTTGATCCTTCATATTGGTGCGCGACTGCTGCAAGCGTAGAGGAAGCAACGAGGCTGCTCGAGTCCAATTCATTCGATCTGGTGCTGAGCGACATCACGATGCCGGGCACATCCGGGCTCGACTTCTGCGGTCACGTTCAGAAGACCTGCCCGCGCACCGTGGTGGTGATGATATCGGCTATGACCGACATACAATTCGCGATCGAGGCGATGCGGGAAGGCGCGTTCGATTACGTGACCAAACCGTTCGAGCTGACGCGGGTTAAGATGGCAGTCGACCGAGCGTTGCGCTACCAGCGGGCGTTGGAGGAAAAGCATCGCTATGAGCAGGAGCTGGAACAGCGGGTGCGCATCAGGACCGCCGAGCTGCGATCCGCCAATGAAGACTTGAACTTTATGCTCGATACGCTGTATCGCAACTATCGCGCGACGCTTCGAGGGCTCGCGCGAACGCTCGAGGCGCGGGACATCGAAACGCGCGGACATTCGGATCGCGTGGTTGCTTACTCGATGCGGCTCGGCAAGAAGATGGGACTGCCGTCGAATGATCTTCTCGCGTTGGAACAAGGCGCGCTGCTTCACGACATCGGAAAGATAGGCGTGCCCGACGCGATCCTGCTGAAGCCAGGGTCGCTGACCACTGACGAATGGGTAAAGATGCGCGAGCACGTCGCTCACGGATTGCGAATAATCGAAGACGTCGAGTTTCTCTCCGGCGCGCGCTACGTCGTAGGCCAGCATCATGAGAAGTACGACGGCAGTGGTTACCCGAACAAGCTGCGCGGCGACGGCATTCACATTCACGCTCGCATCTTCGCGATCGCCGACGCGTTCGATGCAATCAGGAGCGACCGGCCTTATCGAGCTGCTCAGTCATATGAGAAAGCTCGCGAGGAACTGATCGCTCACTCGGGCTCGCACTTTGATCCGAGGGTGGTGAACGCTTTTATGAGCATTCCTGAAGAAGAGTGGGAAGATATACGCTGCGCTCAGAGTGAGGACTCCACTGAACACATAATCGACAGAAGTGAGATCAGCTCGTTCATTTTCTCGCTTGGAGCGCCGGAACAAGTAACGTCGAAACTCCACGCATTGTGCGCGTAGTAAAGCCGCGGCGAAACAACTTCCTGAACACTGAATCTCTTTAAGGATCACAAGTGGGAAGACATCTGGGGTCTTCCCTACCTGTGATCCATCGAGGGTATAGTTTCACTGAAATGATTTGACTGGTTAGAATCGAACGCGCACCGCTACTCTTTTGACCGGGCCATTCACTTGCGCTTGCGGCTAGAATGAAGCGTCATTCTTTTGCCTGAAGACTCAGCCGCAAGAAGCCTGCAATGATCGAGGACCTTTCGACTCACCACCGGTTGATCAACTCTCTTTTCAAGCTGCCAATCTCAACAGACGAATTGATGGCTTATCGCTTGAGCGACGAGCAAGTCGCATTCTACATGGAGCACGGCTACGTCGCGGGGATTCCAATGCTGACAGATGAGCAAGTCGAAGTCCTGCGAGAGGAGCTTGCCCAACTTACCGATCCATCACACGAAGCGAATCATTTGTTCTACGAATATCATTCGAACGAATCGCCGGATCCTGAGACGATAATCTTTCACGCGCTGGGAGCATGGCGAATCGCGCCCGGGTTTCACGATCTGTTATGGAACCCGGGGTTCACCGTGCCCGCGTCGCAGTTACTTGAAGGGCCCGTGCGTTTCTGGCACGATCAACTCTTCTGCAAGCCGGCCCATCACGGCGGTGTTGTCGCATGGCATCAGGACAAAGAGCGCAAACCGAAATGAGAGTATCGCTGTTCATAACTTGCCTCGTAGATCAGTTCTTCCCCGAAGTCGGGATGAGCGTCGTGAGCGTTCTTCGTAAACTCGGCGTTGAAGTCGCCTTTCCTCAAGAGCAGACGTGCTGCGGACAGCCGGCGTTCAACAGCGGCTTCGCGACGGAAGCACGCGAACTTGCGAAACGGTTCATAGCAATCTTTGAAAGCAGTGAATACGTCGTTGCTCCGTCGGGCTCATGCACGAGTATGGTGAGGATCTTTTACCCGGAGCTGTTCAAGGATGATCCTGAATGGC